>NZ_JAWRHZ010000069.1:0-36478 GCF_040308045.1 Proteiniborus sp. | reverse complement strand
TCGGGTTAGGGCAAGCATCCAGTGACAATAGCGAAGGGGTCACACCTGTTCCCATACCGAACACAGAAGTTAAGCCCTTCAGCGCTGATGGTACTTGGTGGGAGACCGCCTGGGAGAGTAGGACGTCGCTGGATTTTTTATTTTTTGGAAATACTATTAATTAAGCTAAAGATAACAGATTACAATATTGATAAAAGAGAATTTTTTTGATAATCTTATAAATAAGTGATATATTATTGAGTTTTTAGGAGTGATACCATGGATTCAGAACAAAGACGTAGAAAAATAGTTGATGCTCTTAGCAGTAAGAATGAGTCTATAAAAGGTACGGAACTATCTAAAATGTTTAAAGTAAGTAGACAGGTAATAGTTCAGGATATAGCTATACTTAGAGCAAAAGGAGAAGAAATACTTGCTACACCTCAAGGATACATGATATTTACAAAAGCGTCTAAGAAAAAAATACTAAAAGCTATAGTATGTAAACATAAAGGATATGACGAAATTGAAGACGAACTTAAGACTATTATAGACATGGGTGGAAAGGTTGTAGATGTAATAGTAGATCATCCTATTTATAGCGAAATAAAAATTCCTCTTATGCTTAGTTCCAGAATAGAAATAGATGAATTTGTATATAATTTAAAAAGACAAAATGCAGAGCCATTATCTTCTCTTACTGAAGGTGTCCATATTCATACTATAGAAGTTCCAAGTATAGAAACATATGAAAAAATCTTAATAGAATTAGAAGAAAAAGGGTACTTGATAAATGAAAAATAAAGTGCTATATTTTTATATATACTGGTGACAAGACACCTGTATATACATTAGATATAAAGGAGAGTTATTAATGGAAGAGCAGAAAAGAGGAGTGAAGGAATACTTTATAAAAGTACTCAATGGTATGGCTTTAGGACTATTTTCGTCTTTGCTTATTGGACTTATTTTAAAGCAAATTGGTATTTTACTTAAAATTGATGTATTAGTCGGATTTGGACAAGTATCTCAGTTCATGATGGGACCAGCTATAGGAGCTGGAGTAGCATATAGTGTAGGAGCTCCACCATTAGGAATATTCGCATCTGTAGTTACTGGCGCCATAGGTGCTCAAACTATTAAAATGGGAGATGCAGGTACTTTCATAGCAAGTATTGGAGAACCTGTAGGTGCACTAGTTGCTTCACTTGTTGGGGCTGAAATATCAAAGTTGGTACAAGGAAAAACCAAAGTAGATATAGTATTAGTGCCTGCAAGTGCAATTATAGTAGGAGGATTAACAGGTCATTACCTTGCACCTGTAGTAGCACAAATTATGGCTTTCATTGGTAGTATGGTAAACTTTGCAACCGAGCAACGCCCTATTCCAATGGGAATATTAGTATCAGTATTAATGGGAATAATTTTAACTGCACCTATAAGTAGTGCTGCTATAGCTATTTCTCTTGGTCTAAGCGATTTAGCAGCAGGGGCTGCCATTGTAGGTTGTTCATCACATATGATTGGCTTTGCAGTAGCTTCATATAGAGAAAATGGCATAGGAGGACTTATCGCACAGGGGTTGGGTACTTCAATGCTTCAAATATCAAATATAATTAAAAATCCTAAAATAATAATACCACCAATAATTACATCTGCAATATTAGGTCCAGTGGCTACCTATATTTTTAAAATGGAGGGTACTAAGGAAGGAGCGGGTATGGGAACAAGTGGCTTAGTAGGTCAGTTCTCAACAATTGATGCAATGGGGACTAAAGGAATAATTGGAATAGTACTTTTACATTTTATTTTACCTGCAGTTATTACTCTAATCATTTCTGAATTCATGAGAAAGAAAGGTTGGATTAAGTACGGAGATATGAAACTATAGTATTCAAAATTGAATTGAGCAAATAAAGGTAGTATAATAGTTATTATACTACTTATTTTTTTGAAAGGGGTTGTATTATTGAAATTTAAATCAAGGTTTGCAATTGTAATGACAATATTATTTGTTGTTATCATAATAGGTTCATTTTCTAACATAGTTGATTTTGTAACAGAATATCAATGGTTTAATGAATTAGGTTATACAAAAACATTTTTTACTCAATTAAAGAATCAATTTTTAATAGGTGTACCAACATTTCTAGCTGTATTTTTATTAATAAACTTCTACATTTTATCAGTTAAGAAAAATTATTATAAACTAGGCAACATTGTTGTAGACAAAAAAAAGGAAAGAAAACTAAATATAATTGTAGGATTAGTATCTGCAGTTATATCATTTTTCATGGCTTCAATAGTATCAAATAAATTATGGTTTGAAATACTTCAGTTCAAAAATTCTACCGACTTTAATGTAACAGACCCAATATTCAACAAAGAAGTATCTTTTTATGTATTTAAGCTACCTTTGCTAAGTGAAATAATTAGCTTGATAAATTTATTACTATTTGTACTTATAGTAGTTACAGTAATATTCTATCTAATTATGCTAGCTACAAGAAGACCATTACAAGAAGAATTTAACATATTTGAGGATCACGATTTTACCAATGTAAAGAACATGTACAAAGGTTTAACTAGTAAGATATTTAATGTGGCTTTAGTACAGATAAGCGTAATTGGACTAATTATGTTTATTTTATTAGGCGCAAACTATATACTCAAATCATATTATCTTCTTTATTCGCCTAGGGGCATAGTGTATGGAGCGGGTTATACAGACATAAAGATTACTCTATGGGTGTACAGGTTAATGGCAGTTGCTGCAGTAGTATCTGCTATAGGATTTTTGTATGGTGCTCTTAAGAAAAAAATTAAAATAGCATTAGCAGGTCCAATATTATTAATAGCTGTATCGTTAATAGGGAATATTGCTAGTGGAGCTATTCAGAAATATATAGTAGAGCCTGATGAAGCATCAAAAGAAGAGCAATATTTAAAATATAATATTGAATTTACACAAAAGGCTTATGGAATTGATGATGTTGAAGAAAGAGAATTTCCTGTTAGCCAAAAGTTAACTAAAGAAGATATTATGGAAAATGAAGAAACCATAAAAAACATAAGAATAAATGATTATTTGCCTGTAAATCAAGTCTATAATCAACTTCAGGGAATAAGACCTTATTATAGATTTACAGATGTGGATATAGATAGATATTTTATAAATGGTGAATATAAGCAAGTATTTTTATCTGCAAGAGAATTAGATCAAGAAAAGTTAAGTGGGCAGGCACAAACATGGATAAATAAGCGTTTAAGATATACTCATGGATATGGAGTTACAGCTTCAGCAGTTAACGAAACTACACCTGAAGGTCAACCACAGATGTTGATAAAAAACATACCACCTATTACTAATACGGATTTAAAAATAGAAAGACCAGAGATATACTTTGGGGAAATAACTAATGAGTATATAATAGTGAATACAGATGAAAAGGAATTTGACTATCCAAAAGGCGATGATAATAAAGATACTATATATGAAGGAACTGCTGGAATACAACTTAAAGGATTAAACAAGCTATTATATGCCATAAAAAATGGGGACTTTAAACTTTTTATATCTGGAAATATTAACTCAGATAGTAGAATTATAATGTACAGAAATATTAATGAAAGGGTTAAAAAATTAGCTCCTTTTCTACACTATGATGAAGATGCATATATAGTAATGAATCAAGAAGATGGGAAACTTTATTGGATAATTGATGGATACACAACTTCAGATAGGTATCCATATTCTCAACCTTACAATCAAACAGGGGTTAACTATGTAAGGAATTCAGTTAAAGCAGTAGTAGATGCTTATAATGGAAATACAAAGTTTTATGTTGTAGATGAAAAAGATCCACTAATAATGACTTATAGTAAAGTATTTGAAGATTTATTTACAAGTATAGACCAGATGCCTAATGGTTTAAGAGAGCATATAAGATATTCTCAAGACATGTTTGATATTCAAGCTCAGATTTACAGGACTTATCATATTGATAATCCTAGAGTACTTTATAATAGAGAAGATATATGGGATATTGCTAATGAAAAATACATGACAGAAATATTAGAGGTAGAATCAAATTATCTTATGTTTAAGCTACCAGAGGAAAAAAAGGCTGAATTTTTAATTACAGTTCCATATACTCCAGCAAATAGATCAAACATGATATCTTTACTAGTAGGTAGAAATGACGGGGATAATTATGGTGAGCTTATAATATATAAGTTTCCTAAGAGTGAAACAATAGATGGTCCTATGCTTATAGAATCTAGAATAGACCAAGACTCTGAAATATCTCCACAACTTACACTTTGGAGTCAGAGAGGCTCAAATGTATTAAGAGGAAATCTTTTAATAATTCCAATAGAAGATTCACTACTTTATGTGGAGCCAGTATATTTACAGGCAGACAATGAAAATAGCCTTCCAGAAATGAAGAGGGTAATAGTTGCATACAAGAATAAAATAGTCATGGAAGAAACACTTGATTTAGCATTATCTAAAATTTTTGGAGAATTAACTAAAGAAGAAACCGAAAATAAGGGTAAAAATGAAGCTGAAGATATATTAGACATAGACATAGAGAATAAGGATACAGAACAGTTGGTAAAAAGGGCAAATGAACTTTTTATTAACGCAAAAGAGGCTTCTCAAAATGGCGATTGGGCAAAATATGGAGAGTATATAAAACAACTTGAAGAAGTACTTCAAAGACTAGAAAGTGTACTTGTTCCAGAAAAGTTAGAAGTTAAAAACGAAGAATAAATTAAAAACAGATATGAGGTCTTAAAATAGGGAACCTTATATCTGTTTTTTTATATATTAGATAAAATATATTCTTGAAACTTACTTTACCTAATTTCTAAAGAAACTTGTCTGACACTGAAGTAACTTTACATAAGGAGGACTTTTTCAAAGCTTGTATTTCTTCAATTGACATAACCTCCAACTGTCTAGCCTTTATTGCTATGTCATTCCTTTTAATTATTCCTTTTTCGATGAGAACTTCTATTATACTTGCTATGGCCAAAGTGTTTCTATAATCAATATCCTTCATATCACTAAGATGAGCAATTATATCTATATTATTCATCTCCAAAACCCCCTGTTTCATTATTATATTTAAATTATTGACAAAGGCAAAAATTATATACATATATAGTAGCCGAATATTTATGTACTTTTAAGGACATACTTTTTGGAGCATAGTCTATTGGAATTTATAGGAGGTGTCTAATAATTTGACTGAAAAAATACTAGGAAAAGCAGAAGGAAGAGTGAGCTATCATGAATCTGTAGAGGAAATGGTAAAGCGTATTAGAGAAGATGGTATGTCGAATGTATTCGACAGATGGGCTCTTCAAGAAAAAATCAGATGTAAATTCTGCCTTCAAGGACTTAGCTGCCAGCTTTGCTCTCAAGGACCTTGTAGAATAAGTGAAAAAGGCGGTCAGGATAAAGGCGTTTGTGGTATTGGTGCTGATGCTATGGCAATGAGAAACTTTTTATTAAGAAATATTATGGGTGCAGGTACATATAGTCATCATGCCTATGAAGCTTTTAGGACTTTAAAGGCAACTGCAGAAGGGAAAACACCTTTCAAGATTAAAGAGGTAGATAAGCTTAAGTGGTTGTGTGAAAAAGTAGGCATAGATACTAATCAAAGCACTGAAAAAATGGCGATAGAATTAGCAGATTTGTTACAGGAAGAAATGGCAAAGGGACCAGATAATCCAAGCGTTATGGTGGAAGCATTTGCACCTAGGAAAAGAAAAGAGCTATGGAAAAAAACACATCTATATCCATCTGGAGTAGTTCATGAGGAGCAAAATTGCGTAGCAAGTTGTCTAACTAACGTAGATGGTGACTATGCGTCGCTGGCTAAAAAAGGACTTAGATTAGGATTATCAACTATTTATACTGCTCAGATTGGACTAGAGATGGTTCAAGATATACTATTTGGAACCCCAATGCCTCACGAAGTGGAAGTTGATTTAGGTATCATGGACCCTGATTATGTAAACATTGTCTTTAATGGACATCAGCCTTGGGCAGGGGTAGCTACAATACAAAGGGCTAGGACTGAAGAGATACAAGAAAGAGCTAAAGCAGCAGGGGCAAATGGTCTTAGGATAGTAGGCTCAATAGAAACAGGACAGGAGCTTTTACAAAGATTTGAAATGGATGGGGTTTTTGTAGGATTAATGGGTAACTGGCTAGCTATAGAACCATTATTGGCAACTGGTACAGTAGACGTAATGGCAATGGAAGAAAACTGTTCACCACCTGCTATTGACCATTATGCAGAGAAGTATCAAGCTACACTAGTAAGTGTCAGTACAATTATTGGTATTCCAGGATTACAGCATGAAATACCATACCATCCAGAAGAAGTTGATAAGATGGCAGATACATTAATAGAATTAGCTATTGAAAACTTTAAGAAGAGAAAAGGAAAGGTAACAGCAAAGGTACCACAAATCAAGCAAAAAGCCATAGCTGGATTTTCAACAGAGGCTGTTTTAAAAGCATTAGGAGGTAAACTTGACCCATTAGTAGAGGTTATTGCAAATGGCAGTATAAAGGGAGTTGTAGCATTAGCAAACTGCTCTACACTTAGAAATGGACCACAGGACTGGGTTACAGTAAATTTAGTTAAGGAATTAATTAAGAAGGACATTTTGGTTGTAGCAGGAGGTTGTGGAAACCATGCTTTAGAAGTAGCAGGTTTATGTAACATGGATGCAGTAAATCTAGCTGGAGAAGGGCTAAAAGGAGTACTTAAAGCACTTAATATCCCTCCTGTTCTTAGCTTCGGTACTTGTACAGATACAGGTAGAATTTCTATGCTAGTAACTGCTTTAGCAGATCACTTAGATGTAGATGTATCAGATTTACCTATTGCAGTCACTGCACCAGAGTGGATGGAGCAAAAGGCTACTATAGATGGAATGTTTGCAGTAGCTTATGGAGCATATACACATCTTTCCCCAACTCCTTTTGTAACAGGAGCACCAGCCTTAGTGAAGCTTCTTACAGAGGATGTAGAAGGAATTACAGGAGGAAAGATTGCATTAGGAGATGACCCTGCACAGATAGCTAAGGATATAGAAGGTCATATCATGAGAAAAAGAGAAAGATTAGGATTGAAGTAAATAAGACTTTAGTTATACCTAAAATATAAAATTGAAAGTTGAGAAATTGAAGCCTGTATTGCTTGAAGGAAGCAACACAGGCTTTTATGCTAGCATTAATACAGGCTATAAAATCTATAATTATTAAAATAAAAGTGAAAACTGTATAACTATGATATAATTGTTGTATAAAACATGTATAGGAGGTCAAGAAATTGTCTCTATATAAAATCCAGGATTCAGTTCAAGAGGTAGCAGAGGCAATATCTGCTGTCTTAAATGTTGATGTTACTATTATTGATGAGAATTTAAATAGAATAGCAGCTACAGGTAAGTATAAAAGAAGTATAGGAGAAAAAATCCCCAAGAATTGTTCATTTGAGTTAATTATCAATAGTAAAGAACCTCTTTTTATTGACACTCCTGATGCAAACGAGATTTGTAATAGTTGTGCTGCTAAAGGTAAATGTACTGAATTAGCTACTCTTGGCTATCCTATAATTAGAAATGATGAAATATTAGGAGCCATTGGTGTCAATGCTTTTGATGAAGGGCAAAAGAAAAAGATAGAGCAAAGCTATGACTCGCTTGTAGTTTTTTTAAATAAATTATGTGACTTACTAGTAGGTAAGCTTAATTATTATGATACTATAGCAGAGCTAACAATAAAGGAAGAAGAAACTAGAAAGATTATCAATGGACTTGATGATGGCATCATATGTATAGATGATAAAGAAAGAGTAAAGTTTGCTAACTTAAAGGTACAAAAAGATCTAAAAATATCTGAAAAAGATATTATAAATAAGTCGCTTAAAGATATCTTACCTGGAATAAATATTGAATTTGACAATATGAATCCTCAGGAAAAAAGAATTAATGTGAAGGATGAGAAGAAGAGCTTCATAATAAAAAGTATACCAGTTGTAATTGATGGAAAGAAAGCAAGTAACATTTTAGAAATTCATAAAACTAGTGAGTTAGTTAGAAGTGCTTATAAGTTAATTGAAGTTCAAAATACAATAAGCTTTAATTCCATTATAGGAGATAGCGAAGAAATAGTTAGAGTTAAGGATATGGCTTATCAAATAGCAGGAAGCAACTCTACTGTACTTTTAAGAGGAGAAAGTGGAACTGGAAAAGAGCTATTTGCTAGGGCAATACATTACACAAGTAATAGAAATCACTTCCCTTTTGTAGCTATAAACTGTGCTTCAATACCAGAGAATCTTCTTGAAAGCGAGTTGTTTGGCTATGAAGGTGGTGCTTTTACTGGTGCAAGAAAAGAAGGACAAATGGGAAAATTTGAGCTAGCAAATGGAGGTACACTTTTTCTAGATGAAATAGGAGATTTGCCACTACACTTACAACCCAAGCTATTACGAGTGCTACAGGAACAAGCTTTTATGAGAATTGGAGGTAAAGAACTTATAACAGTAAATTTCAGACTAATTGCAGCAACAAATAGGGACTTAGAAAAAATGGTTGAAGAAGAACAATTTAGAGATGATTTGTATTATAGACTAAATGTAATACCTATTAACATACCTCCTTTAAGGAATAGAGGAAGGGACATACTTATTCTTTGCGATTATTTACTTGAAAAGTATTGCTGTAAATTGGAAAAGCAAAAGAAAGTTTTTTCTAATGAAGTTAAAGATGCCTTTTTAAAATATAGATGGCCAGGAAATATTAGAGAACTTGAAAATGCTGTTGAGTATTCTGTTAACATAACAAAGGGAGAAACAATAAGCATTGATAATCTTCCAACAACATTAAAGAATTCATTTAATGACTGTAAAACTTACGCAAGCAAATCAAAAAGAACACTTAAAGATAGTGTAGAACTATATGAAAAAGAGCTTCTTAAATCAATGTTAGCAGAATATGGTGACTCAACTCAATCTAAGCAAGAAATAGCTGATATTTTAGATATAAACTTATCTACTCTATATAGAAAACTAATAAGATATAATTTGCAAAAATGAGAATTAATTTGCAAAAATGCGAAAACCGAGGTAAGATACTTAATCTACCTTGGTTTTGTTTTTTAAGCATAAAATATTTAGCAAGGTTTTGCAAAGATGCAAATAAAAATATTATTGAGAAATTACTATATTAATTAATGGCTAAAATTCAACACTTCAACATGATGTGTTTACTTAAATTTTTGGCACAGTTTTTGCTTAATTAATAGGTATTATGAAAATTAATATAGAAAGGTCGTCTATTAAATGAATATTGATAAAGATATTATTAAATCATTATTAGACATGGTGAGAGAAGATACTGTTCCTGCAATTGGATGTACTGAACCTGTAGCAGTTGCTTATGCTTCTTCAGTAGCTAGAAAACATTTAGAAGGTCAGATTGAGAATATAACTGTTAATGTAAGCTTAAGTATATTTAAAAATGGGAAATCAGTTTTGATTCCAAATACTAATGAATATGGTTTGAATTTGGCAACAGCTTTAGGTGTTATTTGTGGGAATCCAAAAGATGGACTTTGTATATTTAAGAATGTAAATCAAGAATATATAGAAAGAGCCCATAAGATGATTTCAGAAAATTTGATAAAAGTTAATTGGGCTTTAAATACGCCAGATGTTTATGTAGAGATAATAGCAGAGAGTACTGATAATAAGGCTGAAGTAGTGCTAAAGAATAGTCATAATCATATAGAAACTATAAAGATAAACGGAGAGCTCATATATGAAGATGTCGCAGAAAGTAATAAGAAAATTGCTAATGATTTTCTAGGAAAATTAAGCTTTAAAGAATTACGCGAAATATGTGAAAAAGTTGATATAGAATGCTTAGAATTCATTGAAGAAGGAATTCAAATGAACAAGATGGCAGCTGAACAAGGTCTTCAAGGTAGGAATGGTTTAGGCTGGGGAGCATCACTTTTAATTCTCCAAAAGCAGGGTAAACTATCTATAGATGCTTCTCAAAGGGCTAGAATACTTACTGCAGCAGGAGCTGATATGAGAATGGGAGGTGGAGATTGCCCAATTATGACAAGTGCTGGTAGTGGCAATCAGGGATTAGGTGTTATTCTTCCAATAGTTGTTGTTGCAGAAGAGAGAGGTATTGAAAAAGAAAAGCTATATAGAGCAATATTCTATGCACATATAATAAATAAATTTGTCAAACAATATACTGGCAAATTATCAGCGCTTTGTGGATGCGCTATAGCAGCAGGAGTAGGTGCTAGTGCAGCTATTACTTGGATGCTTGGAGGAGACGACAATCAAATTGCTGGAGCAGTACAGAATATGTTGGCCAATCTTACTGGCATGATATGTGATGGTGCTAAAGAAACCTGTGCACTTAAACTTTCAACCTCAGCCGGAGAGGCAGTATTAGCAGCATATCTTGCTTGTGAAAATGTAATTGCTAAAGCCAATACTGGTATTTTAGGAGAAACAGTTGAGGAAACCATAAAGAATTTAGGAATTCTGTGTAATAAAGGGCTTTCAACTACTAATGAAGTAATAGTAAGTATAATGAGTTAAGAAAACTTATTAAGCAAAGTTTGGTATTAGTGATTTATAATAGAACCTACTGCTATAAAATAAATAAAAAAGTGATATTAGACCAGGGAATTTTCCATATTACAAAAACTGGAATATTAAATTTTAAAAATATGTATTGTAATTTACAAATAAATATGTTATAATACACTTTAAAATAATATCATTCAATGACAGGAAATAGTAAATATATTAATATCTTAAGAGAGCCAATGGCTGGTGGAAATTGGCGATGTTAAATGTTGAATCCATCCTTGAGTATTTTACTGAAAAGGTAAAACCTAAGCAGGGGATAACTGCAAAGAGTGAGCTAAATTAATTATTTAGTTAACTAGGGTGGCAACACGGGAGAAGTCTCCCGTCCCTTATATTTATATAAGGGACGGGAGTTTTTTATTTTATTACAACCATAGTATTGTAGAATATTTGGTTTTATTCAGAATTTACAATTTAAAATTATAATAAATTATTTTAGGAGGAATTAAAAATGTTGGACATTAAACGAATTAGGCTTAATACAGAAGAAGTAAAAAAAGGTCTTGCTAAAAGAAGTGGAGAATACGACATAGACAAAATAGTAGAATTAGACGAGAGAAGAAGACAGATATTAGTTCAAGTTGAAGAAATGAAAGCTAGGCAGAACCAAGTTTCAAAAGAGGTTCCTAAATTAAAGAAAGAAGGAAAAGATGCTACAGAAGTATTAAATGAAATGAAGGAACTATCTCAAAAAATCAAGGATTATGACAATGATGTAAAAGAAGTAGAAATAAAGCTTAATGATTTGCTTCTTAGAATACCTAATATTCCTAATCCTAATATCTCTGTAGGAACTAGTGATGAAGATAATGTGGAGATAAGAAAATGGGGAGAGCCCAGAAAATTTGATTTTGAACTTAAAGCTCATTGGGATATAGGTACAAATCTTGATATTTTAGATTTTGAAAGAGCTTCAAAAATTACAGGAGCAAGATTTACAATATTTAAGGGTTTAGGAGCTGCTTTAGAAAGAGCTATAATAGGTTTTATGCTAAATCTTCACACAAATGAGCATGGTTATACAGAAATTTCACCACCATTTATGGTAAACAGAGCTAGCATGACTGGTACTGGACAGCTTCCAAAATTTGAAGAAGATGCATTTAAGATTCCTGACAAGGACTTTTTCCTTGTACCTACTGCGGAAGTTCCAGTTACTAATATCCATAGAGATGAAATATTAGATGAAACCAAGCTGCCAGTATACTATACTGCATATACGCCTTGTTTTAGACAAGAAGCTGGCTCAGCAGGAAGAGATACTAGAGGCCTTATAAGAAATCACCAATTTGATAAGGTAGAGCTTGTAAAGTTTGCTAAGCCACAGACATCATACGATGAGTTAGAAAAGTTAACTAATAACGCAGAGAAGGTATTACAGCTATTAGGAATTCCATATAGAGTAGTAGAACTATGTACAGGGGACCTAGGCTTTTCATCAGCTAAAACTTTTGATATAGAAGTATGGATGCCTAGCTATAACAGATATGTAGAGATTTCTTCTTGCAGTAACTTTGAGGATTTCCAAGCAAGAAGAGCAAATATAAAATATAGAGATAGAGAAACAGGAAAAGTAGAATACGTTCACACATTAAACGGTTCTGGACTTGCAGTTGGAAGAACATTGGCAGCAATTCTTGAAAACTATCAAGAGGGAGATGGTTCTGTAGTAGTACCAGAGGCTTTAAGACCATATATGGGTGGAATAGAGAGAATAACTAAAAAATAAAAAAGAGAAAATGAAAGTGGATTTAAAAGACCTAGATAAGCTTTATAAAGCTTATCTAGGCCTTAAGCTATTATTCTCCTTTTCTTTGCCAAGCATGAAGTGCTAGGGCGATGCCAATGACTCCATAGGCTACAAATACTCTAAAGAATTCACCAATTTGGCTATTATTCATTAAGTTTTGCCCAGCAAAAGGAGATATGATGAACAGCATATGGAAAAGGAATGTTCCTAGGAGAGCCTGACTAAAGGTAGCCTTAGTTACAGAAGCACCACCAACTAAAAGAGATGCTACTGCAAAGAGGCCTACCTGTTCATGACTTCCATAGGTGTTTAATGTACCAATATTTTGAAGGAAAATAAGTTGTCCCCAAGCTGCTAATACTGTTGATATTATTGTAGCAATAATCCTAGTCTTACCTACATTGATACCCGAAACCTTTGCTATTTGTATGCTTTGCCCTGCTGCTCTCATATCCTGTCCTAGCTTAGTTTTAAAGAAGAAAGTCAACACTAAGCACAAAATACCCACTATAAATATAGTGAATATTGGGATTGACAGGCCTGGATAAGGTTTGATTTTTATTAAGTCATCTAGAGCATATTTGATATTAGCTAAATCTACGCTGTTTTTTACTCCTATTCCAGTGGATAGTAATAAGCTTTTGTTTTTTATAGGTATTATTGGACCTGCTAATACTAAAAAAACAAGTTGATACAGTCCATTTGCAAAGAACCCTAGTATCATACTGGTAATCATTTCTTTTCCTATTGCTTTGTTCAATACTATTCCTGTAAGATATCCGAATACAATGGCTATAGGAGTGGATATGGCTACTGCTAATAAAAATCCCCATATTCCACTTATAGAAGAGTTGGAAATAATAATCAGAGCGATTTGCCCTGCCATTGCTCCAAGTACTATACCAAAGTTTAGTCCCATTCCTGCAATAACAGGTATAATTAGGGATATAACTAGGAAAGAGTTTCTTGCTAGCCTAATAATAATTTCGTTTAGTAGAAATACAAAAGGCATTTGCGCAAAAATATATCCGAGCAAACAAAGAACTAAGAATATAATAGGAACTACGTTTTTTTTAAGTGTCTTAGAAAGCTTTCCTGTAAGGCCTTTTTCTTCGATTTCTAAATCTTGAAGTCTAATATTTTTTTCCATTATACCTGTTCACCTCCTGTATTTCTAGTAAGGGCATACAAAATAATGCCATTGCTTACGATTATTCTTATTATCTCAGACATGCTTCCTTCAGATAGTATGTTTATTACAGGTAAAGAAACAACTAGTAAGGATTGAAATAATAGAGTTCCGATAATTACATGCACAATACTAGCTTTCTTTAAAGTTGCACCTCCTATAAGTATGGCAGCTACTGCAGGAAGGGCAGAATAAAGAGGTGCATTATATAATTGTAAAAATCCAAAGGATTGGCTATATAGTATAATCCCTATAGAAGCTAATACAGTTGATAGTATTGTTCCTAAAATTCTTTCTCTATCAACATTTATACCATTAGATTTTGCAAAGCCTTCATTGCTACCAGCTACTTTCATTGAAGCACCTTTTTTGCTTATACTGAAAAGCCAATATATTAATGCGCATAAGAAGAAAAATCCAATAAGCCCCGTAGGTATTGTTACTCCTCTTATTGTAAATGAGAGAAAATCATTTAATATCTTATCAATTGAAGACTCTAGGGAAACAGTTACTCTAAGGCCATTTCCTCCATAGGCCCAGATAAGTTCAGGGCTTTTAAATGGTGCTACAAGCCAAAATATGCACATAACAGATACTATAGAAAAACCTACATATGTACCTACAGTCATTTCTTGACCCTTCACCTTGTTTAACATCAATCCATAGACATAACCGGCTATTATAGCTAGGGGTATTGCAACAATTAATGAAATCCATAGTCCAGTAAAGCCTGATAGCTTAAACTCTATGCTTACTAAGGCACCTATAAGTCCACAGACTATACCTACTGGTAAAGCAAAATTTAAACCTATTCCAGATTGTATAGCAGGTACCATAGCCAAAACCAACACGCTATTCATTCCAAAACGAATGAGCATATCAGTGATTAATCCAGATAAAGGAATGTCAAGAAAAGTAGCAGTGATTATTAAAACTAACAAAAAAGAAGTAATGATTAGGCGAGGCAATCCAATGCTCTTTACAAATTTTTTAAACTGTTCCATATTAGAGCGCCTCCTTTTTATTATATTCTCCAGCCATCATCAGACCAAAATCGGCATCGCTTGCATCTGGAGGGAATATTCCTTCTAGTTTTCCATTAAATATAATCGCAATTCTGTCGGAAATTGAACGCAATTCAGCTAGTTCACTTGAAGTAATGATTATAGTCATGCCTAATTCTTTGTTAAGCTTAACTAGTAAATCTAGAACTATATTTTTAGCACCTATATCTATACCTCTAGTAGGCTCTGATACGAGAAGAATATCAGGCTCTAGAGTTAGAGCTCTAGCAATGCAAACCTTTTGTTGATTTCCACCACTTAATTTTTGAGTAGACTGCTTTATGCTAGTGCATCTAATATCTAACTCCTTAACCATACGTAGAGAATGATTTTTTGTTTCCTTAAAACTAATCATATTTAAAGGTCCAATTTTCTTAATAAATCTATTTTTAGTCTGTATAGCTGATATAGCTATGTTATACTCAATAGAATCATCTAGTAGAAGCCCTATTCCTCTTCTATCTTCTGATACAAAAGCAATTCCTTGATTTAGAGTTGCTTTAGGATTGTTTAGTGGTATAGGTTTTCCATCCTTTAAAAATTCACCCTTAGTAGGATAAAGTCCCATTATTCCATTGGCAATCCCTATCTTTCCTTGTCCAGCTAATCCACCAATTCCAAGAATTTCTCCTCTTTTTACTTTTAAATCTAACCCTTTTATGACTTCTCCAGGCATATTAACAAAGAGGTTATTTATTTCAAGAGCATAGTCTTCATTATCATCTTCAAAACTAGATGAGTGAATGGATGTATAGCTTCTTTCAATTTTACGACCTACCATTAACTCTGCGATATATCTTATATTAGCATCTTTGGTAGGAAGAGTTTTGACAACTTCTCCATCTCTCAATACTGTGATGTTATCAGTAACATTTAATATTTCATCTAATCTGTGAGAAATAAATAATATAGCTATTTCCATATCAGCCAGCTTTCTAACAGCACTTAGAAATATTTCAGCCTCAGATTCTGTAAGCACAGCAGTTGGCTCGTCAAATACTAAAAGCTTTAAATTGCTTTTATCTATTTCTCTGGCTATTTCAACAAATTGCATATATCCAACAGGCAATCCTGCTATTGGTAACCAATCATCAATACTTACTCCAAGAGTATTTAAAGACTTTTTACTATCATGCTTCATTTTATTAACATCTAAATTTTGTAACTTTTGTCCAAAAACTAAACTCAAAAAGCTTGTTTTTGTAGGCTCTCTATTGAGTTTTATATTTTCAGTGACAGTAAAACCAGGTATTAGCATAAATTCTTGATGTACCATTCCTATTCCTAAATCCATAGCCTCTTTAGGAGTTCTTGGATTACAAACTTGTCCTTCTATTAAAATTTCTCCTTCATATCCTCCGGTTGAGTGTATAACTGGCATTCCAAATAGAACATTCATTAAGGTTGATTTTCCAGCACCATTTTCTCCAACAAGACCATGTATTTCACCAGATTTTATTTTAATATCTACGTTTTTTAATACTTTATTTCCTGAATAGTCCTTACTTATATTTTTCATTTCTAAAATAAAAGATTCTGTCAACAAAAATCCCCCCTTTAGAAATAGAAAATATTAATATAATACGTTCTGAAAAAGTTTTGATAAAATGCTACAGCCTGTAATATAAAGACATTAAATAGAATACAGGCTGTTATGCATTTTATTTTAGAACTATTCCAAAATATACTTTATATTTATATTTTCTACTATTATCTGTCTATTTAAAAATCTGAGATTCAGTAACGAACATTAAGAAGTTTGGATTACCATCTAGTTCACTAACTTGAACCTTTCCTTTTGCAGCTTTTCCTAGCATTTCAACCATTTTATCTTTATTAAATTTTTCAACATTGCCTTTTCCATATTCTACAGCATATTCTACAGCTGCATTTACCATAGCCATATTAGCAGGAGCCTTCCATGTAGCAAATCTGCCAGAACTACCTGATTCAACGACCTTGGCATTTATTTGATCTAGCATAAATTGTACATCTCCAGCTTTATCCTGTGGTATTTCAATGCCCATAGCACCTGGATATGCATGGTATGGACTTGGACAACATTGTTCAGGATATAGGGCACCTTCTGTTAAAACAGATTTAATGAGAGGCTCTTGCATAGCACAGTTAGTGCTGAAGAATGCGGTATCCTTACCAAGTGCATCTACTTGTCTAGGCACATCTTCAAGAATAAATTGTTGTGCTCCAGGAATGCCTGCATCACCTAATGGGTCTGGAGCATCAATTTCTACAAATTTAATGCCTAGTTTAGAAGCAGTTTCTTTCATAACATCTCTTCTACGGGATAGAAGTTCCATTGACATATGTCTAGGGAATGAGTAATGAACAAAGGTTTTTGCTCCCATTTCCTTAGCAAGCTCAAGTATAGTTTCACCACGCTTGATATTATCTGTTTCGAGAACAATGTCCATACGAGAAGAAACAATCTCTGGGTCTTCATGAGGTACTCCGCCTATAAATAGAATATCATCTCTAGTTTCTTTTATTTTATCGATAGCAGCAGCACTTCCTGGGACTGCTTGAATTATAATTATTGCTTTTACCTTTGGATCAGCAGCTAAACTAGTTATTTGAGCAATAGTAGTTTCTTGTTCTTGAGCAAATTTATCAGGATATGTAACGTGTTTGATTACGTCAGCTCCATATTTCCTTACCATGTCTTCTCCAGCTCTAAATTCCTCTTCACCTTGAGAAACCGTACCAGTCACTAAACCGATTTTAAAGTCTAAATTTCCCTTGCCAGCTGTTTGTTGTGTGCCACAACTAGCTAGTGCAAAAACCATTAAAGTAGCTAGTAGCAATGCAAGAAATTTTTTTAACACCTTAATTCCCCCTTTATTTTTTTTAGACTAGATTTCATTTGTCTAATTAGTTATTAATATTTTATTAAAAATTACTATATGACAATAATAAATTTTGAAGATACGAAACATTATAAATGTAGTGTATAAACGTTGAATATACGATAGTATATGATGCCGAAAGGTATTATCTAAAGTAAAATTTTGTGGAATAAACTTTTTTATAATATTATGGGCTTTTATTAAATATAATAAAATATTAAAAATTCGAAATAATAACTAGTACTATTTTATTATTCAATTATGTATAAAATTCCAAGAGAAGTAAATTAAAATCGAATTGTAATTTTTATATTGATATTCCACTTAATTACTTACTAAATATGGTAAACAAGTAATATTGTATAATTGACAAGGACACTATAATATCATATAATATATAGGTATGATATTAAGGTGCTCCCGTAGCTCAGTAGGATAGAGCGACGCCCTCCTAAGGCGTAGGTCGGAGGTTCGACTCCTCTCGGGTGCGCCACTATTATTTTTTGAAGGTGAAAACCATGGATGAGTATTTTATGAAAATAGCATTAAATGAAGCATATAAAGCTTATAGCATCGGCGAGGTACCTGTCGGTGCTCTTATTATAAATGATCGTAAAGTCATAGCCACAGGTTATAATATGAAGGAAACCTTAAAAGATCCTACTGCCCATGCAGAGATAATAGCTATTAAAAAAGCTAGTGAAGTCTTAGGTGGGTGGAGACTAATAGGATGTACAATGTATGTGACTATAGAGCCCTGTGCCATGTGTGCAGGAGCTATTGTAAATTCAAGAATAGAGAGACTAGTTATAGGGGCAAAGGACCCTAAAATGGGAGCCTGTGGCTCTACAGTCAACATAGTGCAAAACGAAGACTTTAATCATAGAGCAGATATTACTTGGGGAACAATGGAAGATGAATGCTCTGAAATAATGAAAGTTTTTTTTAGAAAGTTAAGAAATAAATAAGAAAATTCTTATCTAACATCAAATACAGGTCCCAAAAGAGGGAGTTTATATTTTTGATATATTTGTATTGTTTTTGAGTTTAGTGCTTTTGGAACATAGATATTTACTCCATCTTGTTCATAAGCCTTATATTTATCATTGTCTTCAAAGCTTTTTACAGGTCTAACACTTAGACTAGTTTGATATCCTGCTCAACCACATGAAATTATCTTAGCACTTACAACAAAACTTAATCCATGTTGCTTTGCATATTTTAAAGCTTTAGCATCTGCTTTTACCATATTAACAACACTCCAATCATTTAATTCCCCACCTCATATACCGGTATGGGGTATATATTTATTTAATTATATCATGTTATTTAGGTTTGGTGAATTATATTTTAAAAACTAAATGAACAAATTAAAATATTTATCTGCATTTAAACATTTTCTGATTTTAAAAAATTCATTAAGAAAAGCTTATTAGATTATTTTTGCAAAAGCTTATAGAGTTTTGATAAAATAGAAAACAAGGATAATTATGATAGGAGGAGATTATTATTAAAGTTTTGATTACTCAAGATTTTGGTACTGAAAAAATTAATAATATAGGAAAGCTTGGATATGAAGTCATAGTTAAGAAAGATAGCAAAGTAAATATTTCTGAGGAAATAATAGATATAGATGTACTTGTATGTTTCAATCCTTTTAAAACATTAGACATTTCTAAACTTAATAAACTAAAACTAATTCAACTTACAAGTGCAGGAATAAATCAAGTACCTGCTGACATTGTTAGAGAAAAAGGTATAATTCTTTCTAATAATAGAGGGGGATATAGTATACCTATAGGGGAATGGATAGTTCTTAAGATACTCGAAATGGCTAAAAATAGTAGAAGGTTTTACAAGCAACAGTCAGAAAAAATATGGAAGATGGATACGTCACTAACAGAGATTTATGGGAAAACAGTAGGCTTTATTGGAACAGGGGACATAGCTCAAGAGGCAGCAAAGAGACTTAAAGGTTTCGACGCTACTATACTAGGACTTAATACTAGCGGTAAAGATGTTACATTCTTTGATAGGTGCTATACTACTAGTCAGATAAGAGAAATGGTTACTCGTTGTGATATAGTTGTGGTATCCATGCCTTATACAGAAAAAACTCACCATATCATAAATAAAGAAGTATTTGATGCCATGAAAGATGGAGTATGTATTGTAAATATAGCTAGAGGAAGTATTATTGATGAAAAAGAGATGATAAATCAATTAAATAGTGGGAAAATAAAAGGCGCGGCATTAGATGTATTTGAAGAAGAGCCTTTAAATGAGAGCAATCCACTTTGGGATATGGAAAATGTTATAGTTACTCCTCATAATTCATGGGCTTCAGAGCTAGTAAATGAAAGAAGGTTTTATATAGTGCACGAAAATTTAAGAAGATACATTTCTGGAGAAGATTTAATTAATGTCGTAAATATTAATAAAGGATATTAAATAGCCTTTAAAGTAATGGAGAGATGAAATGAAAAGGGGAAAAGAAAAAAATAATAATATAATTATTGTATTTATGTTTGCCATTATGATCTTATCTGCCATAAGTGATAATTTAAGGGGCGTATTTATTCCTTCATTTAAGAATGATTTTTTTGTGAAAGATACTCATATGGGTATGATGATAGTGGTTGGCTCAATAGGTTACATAGTTTTTGCTTATTTAGGAGGAATGCTATGTGAAACTATGGGGCATAAGAAGGTATTGAGTGTTGGAATGGTTTTAATGACGCTTTCTTTAGTTACATTGTATTCGAGTCCTAACTTTATAGTTTTGCTAATAGGCATGGTTTTGTTAAACGCAGGATGGGCTCTTATAGGTTTAGCTATAAATACAGTAATCCCCTTAATAGCTGTAAGTTTTCAAGCTGTAATTATGAACTTAATACACTTTAGCTATGGTGTAGGTGCTACTATAACCCAAAGGTCTGCAGGGTTACTTTTATTTAAGGGAATAGAGTGGAGAACCATGTATTTATGCATCTCAATATTGTTTTTTATAGTTTTAATTGCGTTTATTCCTGTAAAGATACCTTCTATGGAAAAAGCTAAGGAAGATAAAAAGATTGATTATAAATCTATATTTAAAAATAAACTGTTATATTTTTACATGATATTCTTAGGTCTTTATGTTGCTGCAGAGATAGGTACTGGAAACTGGTTTGTTAACTATATGAAAGAAACCTTTGCATATAATGAAAACCAAGGTACTTTTTATACTACTTTATTTTTTGGTACTTTTACTATAGGAAGACTTTTAGGAGGATTTGTGGTAGAAAAAATAGGTACTATTAAGACTGTATTTATTTCTTCTGTGCTAGCATTTTTATTTTATACATCAGGCATTTTAATTGGACAAAAAGGACTTATATTAGTTGGGTTTTCAGGACTGTTTTTTTCTATAATATTTCCTACTGTCATACTATCAACAAATGAGGTGTTTAGAAAAAACACTACTTATATTATAGGTATATTGACGACTGCTTCATCTGCTATAAGTATGGGAATAAACTTCATTATTGGCTGGTTAAATGACTTAATAGGGGCTTCTAATGCATATTATACTATTCCTATTAGTTTGTTTTTTAGTGTCTTTTTTATGTTTTTAATATATAGAAATATTACAAAACAAGAAGAAATTGTAGAGTAATAAAATGGGACTGTCACACTAGCATATAAATAAATGATAGTGCGACAGCCCTTAATTATATTAAATCTTCTCTTATTGTGTCTTCTACTTCATCCTCATTAGGGAATCTACCTAGTTCTTTTTTTGAAAAGACTATTTTGTCATCTAAGTTAATTTCAAATAAACCACCTGATGAAGGAATTATTTTCACCATTTCTATAGAATTCTTATGCTCAGTTAATAAATTGTTTGCTAGGCTAACTGCCTTTGATAAATAACCTCAGGAAGTACAATACTCAATACTAATTATTTTATTCATTAAAACTCCTCCTTAAATATCTTTAATACAATATTACCCTGTTTTTAAACCAAATATCAATTAGTTAGATTTAGAAAAATAAAATGCCACTGGTACATTAACAGTATCCTGTTAAGTAGTAGTGGCATTGGATTAAATTATAAAAGATACTATCTTATAATACAGGGGATAGCAGTCTTGAAATAGATTCTTTAACAACTATCACTTTAGAACGTTTTTTGTATTTTTCTACAGTGATTTCATCGCAGACCTTTAAGTCATTTTCGAATATTTTTTTAAGCCTTGTAGAAGTTTTAGTATCATATACAAATGCATTTACTTCAAAATTTAACTTAAAGCTTCTTACATCAATATTTGCAGTTCCAACAGAAGATATTTTTCCGTCAACAACCATTGTTTTTGCATGCAAAAACCCATTTTCATAAGTGTAGGCTTTTATACCAGAGTTTAACAAATCTCCAATATAAGAGTAGGTTGCCCAATAAACAAACATATGGTCTGGCTTATTTGGTATCATTATCTTAACATCAACTCCAGAAAGCGAAGCAACTCTAAGTGCTTCCAGTATGCTTTGATCTGGAACAAAATAAGGAGTTTGAATATATATACTTTCTCTTGCTGAGTTAATCATTTTAAGATAACCAATTTTGATTTGTTCCTGTTCTGAATCTGGACCACTAGAAACTATTTGAATTCCAGTTTTTCCATTTGATTTAATTAATGGGTAGTATTTTTCATCATATGTAGCTTTTTCTTTTGATGCATACCTCCAATCATGAAAAAATCTCATTTGCATCATGTGTACAGCACTACCTTTAATCTTAAGATGTGTATCTCTCCAGTATCCAAATTTTTTATTTAGTCCTAAATATTCATTTCCAATATTGAAGCCACCTATAAATCCATATTTTCCATCTATTATTGCTATTTTTCTATGGTTTCTATAATTAATTCTTAAATTAATAAGGGGTATTTTAGAGGGAAAGAAGGATGCTACTTTTCCTCCAGCCTTGGTCAACTCTTTAAAAAAACCTCTAGGAAGAGTTCGTCCACCAAGTGCATCGTAAAGAAGTCTTACTTCAATTCCTTCAGAGGCTTTCTTAGCAAGTGCAACTACTACTTTTTTACTTAAGCTATCATTTTTTATTATATAATATAGCATATGTATATGATCTTCTGCTTTTTCTATTGAATCAATTAAAGACTCAAATTTTTTTGTGCCATCTGTAAATATTTCCACCTCATTATCCTGAGTAAATATAGAATCATCACTAATAAGTTGCATTCTTATCATATCTTGATAATTTGCCATTTCTGCATCATTAAATACTATCTCATTGTTTTGTAAATATGATATCTGTTCTAACAGAATTTTTCCTATCATTTGATCTTCTTCTGTCTTGGTATCGAATATTTTCTGTCTACTAAGATTTTGACCTAGTGTTAAATAAAGTATAAAGCCTAAATAAGGTACTAAAAGTAGTACCATAAGCCAAGCCCATGTAGCCGAAGGATCCTTTCTCTCAAGAAAAATTAATATAAAGGCTAAGAAAACATTTAGCACAAGAAGTATAGAGAGCGTGGGCACAAACCAATTCATATATACCACCCCTTTTTAGAATAAGTCGTATCTAAGGTATTAATCTATTATTATTTCATCATTCATAATAATAGTATATTCAATAATTACAATATATTCAATCATTAGAAAAATAAACAAAAGCTCTATTTTTGGTAATTTTTCATTTCTGAAATTTTATATTGATAATTGCTAAATTAATAATAAATTGAAAAACGTGATAAAGTTTGATATTATATATTCATATTTAAGAATCAGGAGCTGAGTAAATGAAGGATTTAGAACTAGCCAAGAACATCCTTGAGGAGAAAGAGCTTACTTTGGCCATAGTAAAAGAAGGAAAAATAATATTTACAAGTACTGATAGAGGAATAAAGCCAATTTATACTGCAGTATTAGAGCTCAAAGAAGATCTTAAAGGAGCAACTGTAGTAGATAAGGTTATTGGAAGGGCTGCTGCTATTTTGTGCAAATATGCAGGTATAAGAGTATTATATACAAAGCTTATCTCCAACCAAGCTATAAAGATTTTTGAAGGTAGTAGTATCAAGTTTTTTTATGATGAAAGCTCACCATACATTAAAAATAGAGATAAATCAGACATGTGTCCAGTAGAGAAGTTATCACAAGGTGTAGATAATCCAAAAGAGCTAATACAGAGAATATCTGAATTTTTAGATAGCATTAAGAAGAGGCAATAAAATGAAAATCGCCGTAATAGATGGAAAAGGCGGAGGCATAGGCTGTCAAATAGTAGAAAGACTGAAGTCTTTAAGAAAAGATGATATCGAAATCATCGTATTGGGAACTAACTCCCAAGCTACAGCTAATATGCTAAAAGCCGGAGGTAACGATGGGGCTACTGGAGAAAATGCAATAGTATGGATGAGCAACAGGGTGGATATTATTATTGGACCTATGGCAATAATTGCTGCAAATTCAATGATGGGCGAAATAAGTCCTAAAATGGCAGGGGCAGTTGCAAGCAGTAAAGCAAAAAAACTTTTATTGCCAGTGAGTAAATGTAATTTTGAAATAATAGGGCTCGAAAGCTATCAGTTAAAGCAGCTTTTTGATGAATTACTTGAAAAAATAAAAACAATATTAGAAGAATAAGACCATGAAGGTTTTTTCCAAGAAGGAAGCTTTCATGGTTATTTTTTTGGGAGGTATATAAATGAACAGGAAATTTTCTACAAAGGATTTAGTGTTAACAGGATTATTATTAGCTCTAGGTTTAGTTCTTCCAATGGTATTTCATTTTTTTGGAGGGATGGGTCCCGTATTTTTACCTATGCATATACCAGTTTTAATTGGAGGATTTTTGTTGCCACCATACCTAGCTTTATTGCTAGGGATAGTTACTCCTTTAGTTAGTGGGGTACTTACAGGAATGCCACCTATGTTTCCAATGGCTGTAATTATGATGTTTGAACTTGGAGCATATGGACTGTCTGCTTCCTTAGCAACAAAAAAATTTAAGCTTTCTTCTGTACTAGCTCTTGTCGTTACGATGATAATTGGTAGAGTAGTAGCAGGTATAGTAGTATTTGTTCTATCATTAAGTTTTAGCGTAAAAATGAATGCTTTTATGTTTGTTAAAGGAGGTATAATAACAGGACTTCCTGGTATAGCTATTCAACTAATACTCATACCGTCTTTAGTGTATGCATTAAACAAAGTTAATAGAGGAGCTAATGTAAATGCATAGAGATTCTTCGCTAAGGCTCAGGATGACAATGTGTACATCATTCTGAGCGCCAGCGAAGAATCTAAGGGTTTTTAGTATTATTCACATCCTTGACTATCAATTTCTTCCTTAATTTTAGGATATGGATCTTTCCATCCTTCTGGCTTTACAGTCTTTCCATCTTCTTTGAAGTGAGGCTTTCCGTCGCTCCATAGCTTGTCCATATTGGCTTTATGTACTATTTCGAAGATTTTGTCAGGTTTGACTCCCATTTCAACAAGGGTTCCTAAAGCAAAGTACATTAAATCAATCATTGCATCTGCTTGTTCATATATATCGTTTGCTTCTTTGAACTCATTTATTTCTTCAAGCATCCAATTATATCTTTTACATACCCTGTCAGTATCAAGAAGCTTAGGGGTATCTCTGTAAGGATGCCCAAATCTCATTTGAAAATCTTTAACCATATGCCACCATTTATTGCTCATCATATGCACCTCCAAAAATATCTTAAGAATTATATATAATACTGTAAATTCTATTTTATCATACCTTTCTAATATACCATCAAAAGAATTTAGTTAAACTTTTAACGAAAATTAAGAAAATTTAGCAATAATTATTGATATTTTTTAGGTATTATATTATTATTTATATTAAGCACCAGAAAAAAGACAAATTAATATGGCTTAAAGCTAAGATGACATTAATATGGTATAGGATATCTACGTAACCTATTTTATCATAATATAATATATTTTTTTGACAATAATAGTTAAATATTTAACGATTGGAAAGTTAAAATTATAACAATTGTTGATATTTCATAAAGAATATATTATGATTATGGCGAAAGATATGAAATATGACAAATAGATATGGAACCAGATGAAGGTGGCGTGAGATATCTTCACTTAGCAAGATAGCCGAAGAAGCAATATAAGATGAGCCAATCTTTTATAGAAACTTTCAGGCAAAAGTATCGTCATCTGATGGAACTCTGAAGAGTCCGGTTACTCGGCGCCGAAGGAGAAATGTATTAGATAATATACAGAAGCTCTCAGGTTAGGAAACAGAGGAATATAATGGCACATTGCTTTTTATTGCTTTTATGCTATTGTGTTCCTTTTTTTGTTATCTTTTTTCAACATAATTTTTTATTGTAAGATATATTTATTAATTGGGTATATTATACCTATAGTATGTCTTTTAGAAGGTGTATGCAAATTTTGTTTAACCACATAATTAACATAAGCAATAAATACTAAAAAAACCTAAAATCTGAAAGGAGGAGTTTATTTTGGCAGAACCAAGAAAAACATCACTTTACAATGCCCATTTAAGATATGGTGGGAATATTGTAGACTACTCAGGATGGGCACTACCAGTACAATATGAAGGTTTGACACAAGAGCATGAGGCAGTAAGAACACAAGCAGGAATATTTGATGTTTCACACATGGGAGAAGTAGAAGTAACAGGTCCACAAGCATTTGATTTTGTTCAATACTTAGTTACAAATGATGTATCTGTACTTAGTGACAATCAAATAGCATATAGTTTTATGTGCTATCCAGATGGAGGGGTTGTAGACGACCTTCTAGTTTATAAATTCTCAAGAGATCATTATTTCCTTGTAATTAATGCAGCTAACGTTGAAAAAGACGTAGAATGGATTAATGAAAATGCAAAGAGTTTTGATGTCAATATTAAAAATCTTTCAGATGAAATATCCGAAGTTGCTGTTCAAGGACCTAATGCAGAGAAGATTGTTCAAAAGCTTACTGATACAGATCTTTCAAAGATAGAATTCTTCCATCTAAAGAGAGATGTAAGTATAGCAGGAGCAAATTGTTTAATTTCAAGAACAGGATACACAGGAGAAGATGGCTTTGAAATTTACTTTGATCATGAGCATGCTGATAACTTATGGGATAAGATAATGGAGGCAGGAAAAGAAGAAGGGCTAAAACCTGCAGGACTTGGCTCAAGAGATACTTTGAGATTTGAAGCTACTCTTCCTCTTTATGGGAATGAACTTGACAGGGATATAACTCCATTAGAAGCTGGCTATGGTATGTTTGTAAAACTAAACAAAGAAAACTTTATAGGGAAAAATGCCTTAGCAAAGCAAAAAGAAGAAGGACTAAAGAGAAAAATAGTAGGAATTGAAATGGTAGATAAAGGTGTTCCAAGACATGGATATGAAGTTTATGCAGATGGAAAGAAAATAGGTTTTATAACAACAGGGTATTTTTCACCTACTCTAAAGAAAAACATAGGATTTGCAATGCTTGACATAGAATATACTCAACTTGATACTCCAGTTGAAATAAAAGTAAGAAATAGATCTCTAAAAGCTAAAGTAGTAAATAAGAGATTTTACCAAAAACAATATAAAAAATAAAATAACATTATTTTATAAAAATATTAATTAAATTTAAGGAGGAATATATTTATGAAAATAGTTGAAGGTCTATTATACTCAAAGGATCACGAGTGGATAAAGGTAGAAGGAAAGGAAGCTTATATAGGAATTACTGATTTTGCTCAACATAAATTAGGGGAAATCGTTTATGTTGAATTACCACAAGTTGACGATGAACTTAGTACAGGAGATGTTTTCTCAGTAGTTGAATCAGTTAAAGCAGCTTCAGACTCTTATCTTCCTATATCAGGTAAAGTTGTTGAAGTAAATGAAGACTTAGACGGTGAACCAGGCTTAGTTAATGAAGATCCATATGCAAACTGGATTGTAAAAATTGAACTTTCAGATGAGTCTGAACTTAAAGAATTAATGAATGCCGAGGAATACGAAGACTTCTGTAGTAAGGAGGAATAGTATGCATAGATATATACCAAATACGGAGGTTGACAAGAAGCAAATGCTTGATAGCATTGGCGTAAGCTCTATAGGCGACTTGTTCTCCGATATACCAACTAACCTAAAATTAAATAGAGAACTTAATATTGGTAAGGCTATGTCAGAAATAGAGATTTTAGAACATATGAAAAGCCTTGCAGAAAAAAACAAGAGTACAGATGATTTAGTATGTTTCTTGGGAGCAGGAGCGTATGATCACTATATACCTTCAATAGTAAAACATCTTGCTATGAGATCTGAATTTTATACTGCTTATACTCCTTATCAACCAGAAATAAGCCAAGGAACACTACAAGTAATATTTGAATACCAAACTTTGATGACTAATCTTACAGGTATGGATGTAACTAATGCTTCAATGTATGATGGGCCTACTGCAACAGCTGAAGCAGCTATAATGGCTTGTGAAAATACTAGACGTAAATCCATAATTGTATCAAAAACTGTCAACCCAGAGACTAGAAAAGTTCTTAAAACTTACTTAACAGTAAGAGACATTGAACTAATTGAAGTAGATATGGTTGATGGAGCTACAGATGTAGAAAAATTGAAATCTCTAGTAAATAAAAATACTGCTGGAGTTATAGTTCAAAGTCCAAACTTCTTTGGAATAATAGAAGACGTTACTGAAGTTGAAAAGATTATACATGAAAACAAAGGAAACCTAATTATGTATGTTGATCCTATATCACTAGGAATACTAAAAACTCCTGGAGAGTTAGGAGTAGATATTGTAGTAGGTGAAGGACAATCACTTGGAAATAGATTAAACTTCGGTGGACCACATCTAGGCTTTTTAGCTACAACTGCAAAGCTTGTTAGAAAGCTTCCTGGAAGAATAGTTGGTCAATCTATAGATGTAGATGGCAGGAGAGCCTTTGTACTTACTCTTCAAGCAAGAGAGCAGCATATAAGAAGATATAAAGCTACTTCAAATATTTGTTCAAACCAAGGATTAAATGTGGTTATGGCAGCTATTTACTTGATAACAATGGGTAAGAAAGGGCTTAGAGAGGTTGCGTTACAAAGTACACAAAAAGCTCATTACGCTTACAATGAAATTATTAAAACTGGTAAGTTTAAACCACTATTTGATAAACCATTCTTTAAAGAATTTGCAGTTTCAAGTAATATAGACGCTAGCAAAGTTAACAAAGAACTTTTAAACAAGGGAATTCTTGGTGGATATGAGCTTAGAAAAGAATATAATGAATTGAATAATGGACTTCTTTTCTGTGTTACAGAAAAGAGAACAAAAGAAGAAATTGATAAATTAACTGGCGCTTTGGAGGTGATGTAGTATGTTAAGACAATATGATAGCTTAATATTTGAAATCTCCAAGGAAGGAAGAACAGCCTATAGTCTTCCAAAAAATGATGTAAATGAGCTTCCACTAGAATCATTTATTCCAAGCCAATTTTTAAATGAAAAGGAAGTTGAACTACCAGAAGTAAGTGAAGTAGACGTAGTAAGACATTTTACTAATCTTTCAAATAAAAATTATGGAGTAGATACAGGATTTTATCCATTAGGTTCATGTACTATGAAATATAATCCTAAGATTAATGAAGATATGGCAGCTCTAAGTGGTTTTGCTGATATACATCCATCTCAACCTGAAGAAACTGTACAAGGTGCATTAGAGCTTATGTATAACCTTGAAAGACAGCTTTCAGAAATTTCAGGTATGGCAAGAACAACTCTACAACCAGCAGCTGGAGCACATGGAGAGCTTACAGGTCTTATGATTATAAAGGCTTATCATTCATCTAGAGGAGATAGCAAAAGAACTAAGATAATAGTTCCAGACTCAGCTCATGGAACAAATCCTTCAAGTGCGCAAGTTGCAGGATTTGACATTGTAGAAGTAAAATCAGATAAATATGGTGCAGTAGACATAGAAGCACTTAAAGCTGTATTAAATGATGAAATTGCAGGGCTTATGCTTACAAATCCAAGTACTCTTGGTTTGTTTGAAAAGAATATAAAAGAAATAGCTGACCTTGTACATGAGGCAGGCGGATTGTTATACTATGATGGGGCTAATATGAATGCGATCATGGGTATTACAAGACCTGGAGATATGGGCTTTGACGTAATGCACTATAACCTACACAAGACTTTCTCAACACCTCATGGTGGTGGAGGACCTGGAAGTGGGCCAGTTGGAGTAAAAGAAGACTTGATTAAGTTCCTTCCATGTCCAATGGTAGAGAAAAAGGGCGATATGTATACTCTAAACTATGATTGCCCAGATTCAATAGGCAAGATGAAAGGTTTCTATGGACATTTTGGAGTATTGGTAAGAGCATATACTTATATATTAGCAATGGGCGCAGAAGGTCTTAAGGAAGCAAGTGAAACAGCTGTTCTTAATGCTAACTATATGATGAATAAACTTAAGCATTACTTCTATTTACCATTAGACCAAACTTGCAAGCATGAGTTTGTCTTAGGTGGATTGAAAGAAGATAACTTAGAAGTAACTACACTAGATATTGCTAAGAGACTTCTAGACTATGGATATCATCCACCAACAGTATACTTCCCATTAATTGTTGATCAAGCAATTATGGTTGAGCCTACTGAAACAGAAAGCGTTGAAACTCTTGATAGCTTCATAGAAACTATGATTAAAATAGCTGAAGAAGCAGATAAAGAGCCACAACTATTAAAGGAAGCACCACATGACACACCAGTTAGAAGAATAGATGAAGCTAAGGCTGCAAAAGACCTTATCTTAAAATGGAGTAAATAAATAGTTAAAGGTTAAAGATGAGTTCAGGTAAGGTATATTTTCTGCCTGAACTCTTATACTATTAGATAAAGTAGGAGGGATAGAATATGTTATTTGCACATGACGGAGATGTAGAAAAGGCATTGAAACAAAGCATAACTGATTCTATTAAAGAAAGAAAGGAAAATATGTGTGAAACGTGAGACCCAAAAGCTGTAATGGCAACCGCCTGGGGCGTAAAAGAAAATGTTGAATTAGCACATGCCGAAGCAGTACAAAGCTATGTAAGAGGATTAACAGATTCTATAATTGAGCTAGAAGATGGAACAAAAGTTACTTTCTTAAAGGGAGACGTAAAGATAAAGCCAGATCAAGCTATATTGATATATAGATATGTAATTAAATAGTAAATATCAAAAAAGTCAGGGGTAGGATTGAACTCCTGATTTTTTTACATCTAAGTGGAAACTTTAGAAATACTATTGATTTGACAAAAATAATAATTCTCATTAGTGTTTTTTACGGTTACATTGTATATAATGTATTTAGGATTATTATTTAAGGAGGGATTTGATGGGAGAAAAATTAGATATAAATAAAATATCAAGGAGAGCTTATTCTCTAAAGGAGGAAATAGCCAGTAGCATAACTCATGGTGTAGGCGTTTTATTTAGTATAGTGACCCTTACTATTCTACTTGTATATGCTATATGGGATAAAAGTGCAATATCGATAGTTGCCTTCAGTATATATGGATTTTGCTCCATTTGTCTATATACATCCTCAACCCTATATCATAGTTTCCAGAATGACAAGATAAAAAAAATACTTAGAGTATTTGACCATTCATCAATATTCTTATTTATAGCGGGTACATATACTCCAATTACACTTCTATCTATGAAAGGATATTGGAGAATAGGAATATTGGCTGCGGTATGGACTATAGCATTATTCGGTATAGGATTTAAAATATTTACCTATAATAAATTTGACAAGTTTAAAATGGTTTCAGTACTTATGTATGTGCTTATGGGTTGGATAGTAGTTATTGCCATAAGACCAATGCTAGAGGTGGTGCCAAAAGGATTTTTCATTTGGTTATTAGCAGGTGGAATAATCTACACACTAGGAACTATATTCTATTCAGTGAAAAAAATTCCCTATAACCATGCAATATGGCATTTGTTCGTACTGGGTGGAAGTGTAATGCACTTTATAGGCATATTTATATATTTGAAATGAAAAGCTGAGAAAACTCAGCTTTTTTATTTTCTAATTCTATAAATCTATTTAATTACTAACCATCTAGTACCTTAATCCTAATTTTGTATAATTCTATAGTATTATGTCGTTTTAGGAAGGATTTTGAAATAGTAAATAGAATTACCAATAATATGTATACAAAACAAAAAACTTCAGACTTGTAATATGAAGTTTTTTTATGCCAATTTTTAAGACAAAGGGGGATAATTAATGACGACACAAAGAAGAAAAATACTGCTTTTATCAATTGTACTTGTCCTTGTCATATCAAGTACAGTATTTTCAAAAGAAGGGAGTGTAGCTATAAGAACTCAGCCATTAAGTAACATAAAAATTGATGGCAATAATGCAGTGTGGATGGCGGGTTCAGGTGGAAATCTGGACATCTATCATCTAGATTTAACAACAGGGGTAGAGACTCAGATAACCAATGACCCAAGTATACAGGGATATCCAGACATATGGCAAAACTACATAGCATGGCAAGACAATCGCAATTACTTAGAAAGTCCAGGAAATTATGACATCTATCTTTATGATATTGAGAAAAAAACAGAGCAAAAGATATCTAACATAGAAGGAAGCCACAGAGAACCAATAATAAAAAACAACAGAGTAGTATGGGTAGACCATAAGGATGGAAATAAGGATATCATGCTCTACGATATTAAAAATGCCACACTGGAACGAGTATCGTCAGATGGAGCCCAGGCATTTGGACTATCCTTTGACGGTAACATAATAACATGGATGGATCATAGAGGAAAAACCTTTGATATATACATATATGATATCTCGAAAAAAGAAGAAAAGCAGATAACATACGGATTAGGAGACGAATCAGATCCAATAGTGAATAATGGAAAAGTAGTGTGGATGGTAGGATACGATGGGTTTAGTCAAGTATACATGTATGATACAAAAACTGACCTCAGGACAAAGCTTACTGTAGGAGAAGAAAATCACAGGCCTATAGCCTTTTCCAATAATATGCTGTTGGTAATAGAAAATGACAGACTAGTAATTAATACTACAGATAGAATAACAGAGCAGCCAATAACATCACCAGGCGGAATATTACCAAAGCAAGCATTCATAGATAATGATAGAGTTATATGGTTTGATGGAAATACTTTAGTGGTGGACTCAATAGATAACGCATTAAATAGAAAGCCTAACGACAAAATACCTAGCCCTAACGATACAACAATAGTAGAAAAAATTAAAGAAGAAAAGAAAGGAATGCTTGTAAAGGCGGATAAGGAAACCATATTAACATCAGAAGATGGAGTACTTACACTTAAATTCCAGAAAGGAAGCTTTAACAAAGATGCATATATAACAATAAATCAAAAAGACAAACTACAAAAAACTAGCTATACACCTATTTCTAAAGTTTATAGCTGGGAAGTAGAAGGAAACATAAAGCCTTTATTACCGATAGAAGTATCAATGAATTATAGTAATATTAATACTGATGACAATCCAAGAAAATTATGCATGTATTCACTAAATAAAGACAATTCACTAAAAAGAATCCTTTCAAACAGAAATCACGGCAATAATACTCTAATGACAAAACTCATGGATGAAAATAATATAACCCTAATGATTTACAATAAAGCATTTACAGATATGAATAATCACTGGGCTAAAGAAACAGTAGATGTAATATCCTCTCATGAAATTATCAATGGATATACAGATGGAAGTTTTAAGCCAAACAAAGAGATTTCAAGAGCCGAATTTGTAAAAATATTAGTAAGCAGCATCTATACAGAGGAAGAAATATTATCATATACAAACAAAAATGTATTTAACGATGTTTCATCAGAAATTTGGGCAGCACCATATATAAACATAGCATCTCAAAGAGGATGGATATCAGGATACAATGGGAACTTCAATCCAAATCAGTTAATAACAAGGGAACAAATGGTAGCAATACTAATAAGAGCAAATGAAGACATAGAAGCAAATAATTCAAATAATCATCAAACCGAAGTAGATTTATCCTCATATAAAGACACAGAGAAAATAAGCACTTGGGCATATGAGGCTATGAAAAAAGCAGTCGGAAATGGAATCATTCAAGGAAATAACAACGAACTACAGCCCCTAAAAAATGCAACAAGAGCAGAAGCAGCAACTATATTATATAGATACTTAGAAAAACTTCAAAGGCTATAAAAGCATAATGCCAAAAGAAAGCGAGGAATGACTTTATGGGAAAAAAACTACAAAGATATATTTCATTGGTACTAATATCAGTAATGTTTTTCGTAGCAGTATTTCCATCACAAGCCTTTGCAACAGATAATAAACCGAATTCAAAGTTTCAATATGTAAAACCACCAATATTCAACCCCCATACAGGAGAAACAGTAAAGATAGTATGGAATTTTCAGTTACCGCATAAAACTAGAATAACTGTTTTAAACGGTGTAAACGAACTGTTTGACATAATTAACGGAGATTTGTTTCCAGGAGAATACGTAGCAAATGAAGTAACATGGGATGGAAAAGATAACAATGGCAATATCCTTCCAAATGGAACATACACCATAGTAATAGATCCAGTTAAAGAAGACGAATGGTCAGGAAGATTCCCTTCAGTAACAAAAGTTACAATTATGGACAGTGCTGTAGAGGATATAGTCATATCACCAAACGTTAACGGAAACTATTTCATGGTATATGGCTCAGCAGAAGAAAATATGACAGAGTCAGTAGAAGTATATATAACAAGTAAAAATAAAGATAAAGATGGTTTTAATGAAACACATACAGCAGAAATAAAGCCTGGAATGTGGAGTGTAGATGTATGGCTGCCTGAATATGAGGAAGTCCAAATAACAGCACTAAAAACAAATAAAGTGCCTAAAGAAGCTAAGGATGAAGAAGGAAACCCCATATTAGACGAAAATGGAAGTCCAGTAATAGTATATGAGAAAGAAGAGATAGAGCTAGGGCCAATAAATGTACTAAAACATACCCTAAGACCTTATGATAAACTTCCAAAGATGGCAGCATACTATTACGGAAATGAAAATGAGCATACAAGAATTATTGAAGACAACGACCTTATACCGCCATATGTGCTAGGAATAGGAAGTAATCTTTTAGTATTTGACCCAGTAAAAGATGGAGAACCTCCAATTTCAGAATTTGCAGATCTAGAAAAAATGGATGAGAAATGTGGTATTATAGACCTTTTATCAGGAGATACCATATTTAGTAAAGACCCAGTAAATCTAGCAACAGGAAACTTCATATACAGCTATGAAGATATAACAATAGATGGCAGCTTCCCAATATCCTTTAATAGATTCTACAACTCAAGGGACGAATATTATGGAGACTTGGGGGCAAACTGGCACCATAACTGGGAATATAGGCTTCAGGATATGGGAGATGGCACAGTAAAGATAATATCCTACGACGGTAATAGGCAAACATATACCCTAATGACCAATGGCAAATACGAATCACCAACAGGAATATACACAAGATTAGAGAAACATCGTGACCAAACATATACACTAACAATGGAAAACAAATGGGAATATGATTTTAACGAAAGAGGAGAGCTAGTAAAGATAACTGATACAAATGGCAATTCAACAAAGCTCCGATATGAAGGAATGCTTCTAAGAGAAATAAGGAACGATAGCGGATACCTTCTAATGCAGTATTACAATGATGGAAGAATAAGAGAAATATCAGATAACACAGGAAGGCATATAGCATATAACTACGACGGAGACGACCTCGTATCATATGTAGACCCAGAAGGAAACACAATAGAATACGAGTATGATTCAGAGCGTAGAATGACAAGAATAATAAGTCCACTAAAAGATGGTAGCGTTACAAACATATATGACAATAAAGGAAGAGTTATAGAGCAGACCTTAGCAGATGGCAATACTATGTACTTTGAGTATGATGAAGCAAACAGAACCACAACCCTTACGGAGAGAGACGGCACAGAAACTATATATAAATACGATGAAAAATTTAGAATTACAGAAAGCATATATCCAGACGGAACAATAAAAGTAACCTTTAATGAAAAAGGTGATAAAACCTCATTTACAGATAAAAAAGGAAACACATATGAATATGAGCATGATGACTATGGAAATGTAACATTAGCAAAAGATCCATTAGGAAATATTACAAGATATACATATGATGAATTTCACAACATAACATCAGTAAAATATTCAGATGGGACAATATATGAGTATATATATGACAATAAAGGCAATCTAACAAAATCTAAAGACCCAATGAATAGAACTACAGAGATAATATACAACAACAAAGGATTGCCGGAAAAAATAATACAACCAGACCAAAGCTTTATCAGAATGGAATATGATACAAAAGGAAATGTAAAAGCCACAGTAGACCCATTAGGGAATAAAACAGAATATGAATACGATTCATTAAACAGAGTAAATAAAGTAATAGACCCACTAGGAAATGGAACAAAATTTGAATACACAGACACAGGGAAAATAAGAAAGGTAACAGATGCATTAGGAAACAGCGGAACCTTTGTATACAATAAAAATGGAAGACTCAAAGAAGCATGGGATCAAAATGGAAACATAACAAAATATATATATGACGAAGCAGATCAGCTAAAACAAATTGATATGTCAACCCTTTTTTGGACAACTTTTTTCCGAACAATATATTTAAATTCCTATGAATTTACTTGTAATTGTAAGATTGCTCCTTTGATTTAGTCAAGGGTATAATGCAATTGCTACGCTCGCCCTTGACTAAACCA
>NZ_JAWRHZ010000068.1:0-36401 GCF_040308045.1 Proteiniborus sp. | reverse complement strand
TCCCCAATAGGGGTAATTGGGCGACTCATAGTGGCAAATATAGAGGCAATTGGTCTCCATATATACCAAGAAATATTATCTTAAGGTATTCGAAAAAAGATGACATTATACTAGATCAATTTTTAGGAAGTGGAACGACTTTGATTGAATGTAAACTGCTAGAGAGGAAAGGTATAGGAGTAGACATAAATCCAGAAGCTATAAAATTAGCAATGGATAATTTAAGATTTAGTAGAAATAAGGAATATGAACCTCATGTATATAATGGGGATGCTAGAAGACTGGATTTTATTGATGATAAAAGTATAGATCTAATATGTACTCACCCACCTTATGCTAATATTATTAAATATAGCGCTAATTTGGATAATGATCTGTCCCTTTTGGATATTGATGAGTTTGTGGAAGAAATGAAGAAAGTAGCTCAAGAGGCGTTTAGAGTTTTGAAAGGCAATAAATATTGTGCAATATTTATTGGTGACACTAGAAGGAACAAACATATGGTGCCATTGGGGTTTAAAGTAATGCAAACTTTTATTGATGCAGGTTTTTTATTAAAAGAAACAATAATTAAAGAACAACATAATTGCAAGGCGACTGGTTTTTGGTACAATAAAAGTATTGAGCACAATTTTCTACTGATAGCTCATGAATATCTATTTATTTTTAGAAAACCTAATTAATTCTTATTCTCAGAAATTAATCTTTCATTATATAATCATCTACTCTTATTATACTTTAAAAAGCAGATAAGCCTTCGGTTAATTCTTATCTGCCTTATAAATAGCCCCTATATTTAAAAGGCCAAACGGTCTTTTAATTCTGATCATGCTTTTTCTTCCCACCAGCCAAAAGCAACTCTCGCATATATCTGAAAATCCCCCGGTGACAAAAAAATAGGGAAAAGGAGCTTCCTGGGGGTATGATATACATGCCTTGAAAATCATGCTTTGTAAGGGTTTCACTTGGCTCAACCCATCTCACAAGGTGGAATTTGGGGAAACTATTCTACCGAAAATATTCACACCTTTAGTCATGAGTTCAGTGAAATAATCGGCATATTTCATTATGGCCTTTGGTTGTTTACTCATTTCCCTTAGCATACTATTACTCCTAACTTTACATTCTCATAATGATATTATATGAAACAGCATAGGAAGTTGTTCAATATTCAATTTATCAGTTAGTAGATATTTATAATAGATTAATTTATCGAACAATATCGAACAATCGATTAATAAAGTCGTTGTTTATTAATCGATTAACGGTTATAATACTACTAAAGGAGGTGTTCGTGTTGAATTTAAGAGAAACAGAAAAAATCGAATTTAAACGAGAGCTAAATGAATCCGTAAAAAAGGAATTAATAGCTTTTGCTAATACTGATGGAGGAAAAATATATATTGGAATTGATGATGATGGCAAAGTTATAGGATTGTCGAATGCTAAGCAGGATTTAGAAGCTATTAGTAGCATTATAAGGGATTCAATAAAACCAGATTTAACTTTGCATACTGCTATTTACATAAGAACAATAGAAGGAAAAGAAATATTAGAAATAATAGTCTCTAAAGGAACAAAACAGCCTTATCATTTGGTGTCAAAGGGGCTAAAGTCATCAGGAGTATTTGTAAGACATGGAATTACATCTGCACATGCTACTGAAGAAGCAATTAGACAAATGATAATAGAAAGTGATGGGCTAAGCTTCGAAAAAGCGCGTTGTATTAACCAAGAATTGACTTTTGAGTATGCAAAAGATGTGTTTAATGATAAGGGAGTTTTGATTGAAAAGTCTCAACAAAGAACTTTAAGTATTATCAATGATGATGGATACTATACGAATTTAGGCTTACTACTATCTGATCAATGTGAACACTCAACAAAGTGTGCAATTTATAATGGTAAAACAAAGTTGGAATTTAGAGATAGAAAGGAATTTGTTGGATCTGTATTAAAACAATTAGATGATGTATATGAATATGTAAATTTATATAATAAATTAGAAACTAATTTTAAGGGTCTAAACAGAATTGATAGAGCAGACTATCCTTATTATGCAATAAGGGAAGCTTTAATAAATGCTGTCGTGCATAGAGATTACAATTTTAGTGGAAGCACTTTAATTCATATATTTGATGATAGAATAGAGTTCGTTTCCGTTGGAGGACTTGTTTCGGGGCTTACTATGGAAGATATAATGTTAGGAGTATCAGAAACTAGAAATAAAAACCTTGCAGCTTGTTTCTATCGATTAAAGCTTATTGAAAGTTATGGGACTGGTATACAGAGAATTTATGAAAGCTATTCAAAGTATGATCTAATCCCAGAAATTAAAGTATCTGAAAATGCCTTCGTTATGGTATTACCTAATGTAAATTATAAGGAAAATTTAAATACTAATGAAGAAAAAGTCTTAGATATTATTAAACAGAAAGAACCTGTAGCAAGAAGAGATATTGAGTTAGAGATTGGCTTAAGTAAATCAAGTGTAAATCTAATACTCAAAAAATTAATAAAGGAAGCCAAAATAAAACAAGAAGGGAAAGCTAGAAATACAAGATATTCCATTAAATAAATAAAGATTAATAGAGCGTGTGACAAGGATAGCTGGAATTTCCACGATTAATTATTGGGGAAAAATATATAGTAGTAAACGGTGAAAAAGTAGAGAATGATACTGCAGCTCTTGTAGTTGAAGGGAAGACCTATTTACCAATAAGAAAAGTAATAGAATCTTTTGGTGCAATAGTTGATTGGAACCCTAAAAATAACAGTGTAGAGATTACTACAATAAAAGATAAAAACATATATACAGCAGAACACCTTGAAAGCCTTGTAGCTTCAACTGAGTGTGATGCAAAGATAGAAGAGTTTAGAGGAAAAAATAATTCTCGTAGAAATGGTCTCTTGAAAGAGGAGGGTAAATACTTCGATATGTATTATCCTAGCGATGAATATGGCAAACAGGTAGCAAGATTTCTAGCTCCATATATGGACAAGGTATATATGATTTTTACTACTTCAAATCGAATATGATGATTCAAAGCATATCACATGCTTGAATCTGTCATTCTATGCTATCTAAAGCTAATTTTAAAGAGTTTTAGATAGCTTTCTATTTTGAAATATCATGTAGCTAGTAAAACAATAAAAAAATAGCAGGAAAGTAGCCTATAAATGTCAAATCTTACATAACAAGAATATTTGTTATATATAAAAAACTATTCTATTTTTTAAATATAATTGTTCAGAGGAACTGGGTGTGAGCAATGTGGGATATAGAATAGATATTGATTAGTTTATTAGGAGGGGAAGAAAGTGGGAGAAGGTTTAGTAAAATGGGAGCATCCAGTAGACATAGAAAGTAGGGGGAGTATCCTTCTAGTTCATGGTACAGCACCAATGAACATAGATGGTAATATCCCAGGATGCGATTCTAGTTACCTTTTGGGGTGTATGTCTTTGTACAAGGAGTTATCAAAAACATTAACTAATGGTGGATGGAGCACATTGAGATACACTCGCAGTGGAGTAGACCATGAATCAATAAACTGGGATGAATACATGAAAGTAGACCATTATGCTATAATTGATCAATTAAACAGGTTATTTAAAGAAATGCCTAGTGATAAACCAAGAATTATACTCTGCTGGAGTGGTGGAAGTCTTCATATTCCACATTTACCATTAGAGGAAGCACAGGGGGTTGTTATTGTTGGTGGACTTTGTTACTAATCGAATTCATAATGCACTACTTAAAACTTTCTAATCTGGCTATTTGTTGTTTTAATCGACGATATTATAACTGATGAATGGAAAGTTGTCATCCATTTTTGTTTATAAAAATATTAAAAGATATCCTTCATGCGGAGAACTATTTTAATCAATATAAATGTTTAAAAATCAAGGGTTGTTAGAAATCACTATTAAGATTTTTGACAATACCTAATAAAAACAGGGGGAATTTTGATGACAAGTGAAGTAAGAAAATATTATGATGAGAATGCAGAGCTTGAATGGCAGAGATTAAATAATCCATATTCAATGGTAGAGTTCTGTTCGACTATGTATCTAATTAAAAAATACTTTCCTAAAAGTGGTGAAATTATTGACATTGGTTCAGGTCCAGGAAGATACTCTTTAGAACTGCTTAAAATGGGATATAGGGTTAGTCTTTTGGATTTGTCAAAAAATGAGCTAGACATTGCAAAAAGAAAGGTTGAAGAAGCTAATTTGATTGCACAAAACTACTACTGTAAAAGCGCATTAGAGCTTGAGTTCTTAGAGGATGAATCTTTTGATGGGGCTTTAGTAATGGGCCCATTATATCATTTACATAGCTCTGAAGATAGAATCAAGGTATTAAGAGATACCTATAGGATATTAAAAAAGAATGGTGTAGCACTCATATCATATATCAACACGTGGGGAGCACTCAAGGCAAGTGTAGGGGAATTTCCAGATGTCTTTAAAGATATAGAGCATTTTGACAGATATAAAAATGGAGATTTAAAGTTTTCATCAGAGGAAAGCTTTACTTCTACATATTTTACTACACCTCCTTTAGCCTTAGATGAAATAAAGAAATCTGGATTTGAAATAGTATCATATGCTGGTGCAGAAAGTTTTTTAGCAGGACTTAGTTTTCAGGTGAAAAACTTATACCTGTATATGCCTGAAGCATATGAAAACTATTTTAAAAAAGCTACAGAGTATTGTGAACTGCCTCAGTATAGAGATACTACAGAGCATCTTCATATAATTGTGAAGAAAGCTGAATAATATAGTATAATGCATTTGAGTTGATATGGTATAATAAACATACAACTAAAAAGCAACTTATCAAGAGTAGGGGAGAGAATTAGCTCTGTGATCCTACACCAACCTGCTATAAAAGTAAGGTGGTTCAGCTAATACCGATAAGGAGGTGCGTATAATGAATTTTAGAGATAGTCCTTCTTAATTGAGTATTGAGAAGGATTTTTTATTTTTGAAATGCATGGTTCCTATGTAATTAACTATATTTTGGAGGGGATTTATATGAATACTCAAGGATGGATAAGAGGTTATATTGCTCACAATAGTTCAACTGATAAGTTTATTAATCTTATTTTAACTACAATAAGCAAGGAATTTGGATATGAGTTTCAACTAAATGAAACCATAGATGATTTTATAATTTCTATTGACAAGTATGAAATAATTATTGATAAAGAAACCGCTAAAAAGCTACAGAAGAGAAGTCCTTATGCATTAGACAAATATATTTTAAATATCCTTCAAGAGCAAGGTTTAGAATTTGATAAAAAAAGAAGTCAGTATGTAAGGTATTGTTATGATATTTTTGAGATATAAAGAATTTTAAAAATATCTAAAAAAGATATCTATAAGAATAAAGCGATATTATGTAAAAAAATCAAAATTATATAAAATAGATGCCTATTAGGTAAATTAAGATTATGTGTACCTAGGCATTTATTTTTTTATAGATGATTTTATTAAGATATCAGTCTATTATTAAGAGCTTTTTGAGAAATACGGGTATTTATAAGAAAAAATTTATGAGTATTAAGTAACTCTTGAAGAATTAGATTTAATACTATGATATTTAAAGAAATGAGAAAGATAGCTATTGAATACTAGTTATGAATAATTAAATGGAAATATGAAGGAAAATAAGTTGTAGTGACGAATATTCTAAGTAATATGTGAAAAATTGACATCATTATTAGTGATACCTAATTATGTTTATATAGCTAGAAGAAAACTTAGATAAGGAGCGATATTATGCCTGCTGATAACATGAGCTGGGTAAGGCCGTCAGACAATAAAAGTTTGCTTGGAAAGAAAAAAGTAGATTTATTTATTTTTAAGTATGGGATACACATTCCTAAAGAATATCATAAAGATTTCTTAAGTATTATTCCATCAAAATTTATTGAACTAGGAAGCAGTGAAAAAGTAAAGCTAATATTTGATGATAGAACTGAAGAAGTAGAGTTGAGGAATATAAATAGTCAAGGACGTTCAGGAGATACATTACAGATAAGATATGATGCAAATAAAGATTTAATTAAATATCTGATAAATAAATTTCGAACAAGCTATGATTACATTATAAAAAATCAGGGAAATAGTTCAAAAATAGTAGTTCCAAATGAAATAGCTGAATATATTGAATTCTATAAAACAGATAATCCATGTGAGTACAAATTAATCTTAATTAGCAATAGTGAGATTAAGGCCAATTTTTTAAATTACATAGGTGAAAAAGGCACACTAAATAACAGTTTATATCAAAAATCATACAAATTAGTATTTTTACTAGCATTAATCAACAATGTAGATAATGAAGGAAAAGCAGAATACGATATAGTTTGTAAAGAAATTTTGGATTTTTACAGAAATAGACATGAGCAAGGTTTATTAGTTGAGCAAAACGATAGCAAAATACAGACTGAGATTGAGTCATTATCTTTAAACCTTATTAAATCCACAATGAATGAAAATGCATATAAAGTTGTTAGTGATAAAGGATACGTTATTAAGAAAAACATTGGGGGAAAAGAAAATATAGCATTCAACCAAGATTTATGGCAAACTCTAAATAATAATGATTTGAAGCTACTAGAAGAGAACTTAAGAGAAAAGTTACTCATCTATTATACTACAAGGGTAGAAAAGGAAAAGAATTCAATGATTCTAAAACAATATTTAGAAAAAATAATGAATAATTACATAGAAGCAAAAAATCATGAACCCTTTGCAGGACATGAGCTTGGACACATTTTTAGAAAAATCCTACCTGAATATTTTACTAAATTAGATTTTATAGATTCAGATCAATATACTATTACTGGCTCTATTGGACAAGGTAACTGGGCAAACATTCCATGGATTGCTTTAATGAATAGAAAAAGCACAACATTGATACAGAGTGGAGTTTACATTGGATATCTGTTTTCAAATGACATGGGAAGATTATATTTGACACTAAATCAAGGAGTGACAGAACTTAAGAGTGAATTAGGAACAAAGGGAGCTAAACAAAAACTTGTTGAAAACGCAAAGAATATAAGAAAAAGAGTGGGCATGGATGCTACAATTGCTTCGCAAAACATAAAGCTTGATGGCGGAAGTCTTGGAGATTTGTACGAAGTAGGAATAATAGGGGCTTTTGAATATAACATTGAATCAATACCGGATGATGAAAAACTGATAAAAGACCTTAAGAAAATGGTAGAGTACTATGAAAAATACTTAAATAATGAAACAGAAATATATGATGGGGAAAAGAGTGATGAATCCATAATGCTAAATGAGCCAAATGAAATGAATTCTGAGGAAATAATACAGTACATTCATAAATACATAACTTCAAAAGGATATACTTATAGCTTAGATACTATAAAAAACTTCTATCTTTCATTGAAAACTAAACCTTTTGTTTTGCTTGCAGGTATTTCAGGTACAGGGAAAAGCAAACTGGTTGAATTATATGCCGAAGCTATAGGTGCAAACGTAGATAATGGCAGATACAATCTCATACCTGTACGTCCTGATTGGTCTGACCCCTCAGATTTACTTGGATATAGAAATATCCAAGGCTTTTTTCAGCCTGGTCCTTTAACTAATATAGTTAAGAAAGCTGTAGATGATACAGATAGCTTACCTTACTTTATTTGTTTGGATGAGATGAATTTAGCCAGAGTAGAGTATTATTTTAGTGATATTTTATCAATTATTGAAACTAGAAAAGGCAACGGAAGAATAATAACTAACAGATTGTTAAAAGATGAATTTTTTGGTGATGATGAAGAGTCAAAGGCTAAATATAGCTATTTATATATACCTGATAATTTATATATTGTTGGAACTGTTAATATGGACGAAACTACATTTCCTTTTAGCAAAAAGGTATTAGATAGAGCGAATACTATTGAATTTAACCATGTTAAGCTAAGTGTAGATTTTGAAAGCTTAGAAGATCATATAGATGAATTGAAACCATTAGTACTTAAAAATGATATGCTGTCATCAAATTATGTAAAGCTTAAGGACTGCATTGATGAAAAAGAACATATAGAAGAAGTCATATATATATTAGAAAAAATAAATAGCAAGCTTGAAGAAGTAGGCTTACAATTTGGCTATAGAATTAGAGATGAAATTATTTTTTATACTTTATACTCTATAAAAGAAAATCTAATGAGTTTTGACATGGCAATGGATTATGCTATAAAGCAAAAAATATTGCCTAGAGTCCAAGGAAGCAATTTTAGCATTAAAAGTGTACTAATAGAGCTATTTAAGATATTCATCAATAATACAAGCAGTCAATATGATCCTTATGCAAATGATAATTTTGAGAAAATGCACAGTTATATTAAAAATAACAATGTTAAATACCCTCTATGCGCAGAGAAAATATGCAGTATGATTAGGAGGCATGAGGTTGATGGCTTTACAACCTTCTGGGAATAAACAAGTAGAACTAGTTTCAATAGAGACTGAAAAACTATACTTCACTATCAAAGGTAAATACCGTGACACAGACTTTGATTATTCTGAAGATGTCTTTAAAGATATCTTATTCTATAAATGTATACCAGAAAATGAACTAATAAATATCAGTACATATAGCGAAAAAGTCATGTTTTGGGAATATCAAGATTATCAAATCATAATTGAAGATAAAGGCAATCATGCTATAGAGTTTTATCATGAGAATAAGTTAATAAGAGATCAAATTACCTATACCACTAAGAGTAATAGGGTTTTGGCTGGTAGTATTAACTTTAAAAGCGATATAGGAATGACTGAGTTTATAATATTAGTCGATAATAAGGAACATCTATTTATAAGAATTGAAGTATTTCCATCAAAAATTGATTATAAAAAAGACTATTTAAATATTCTACTAGATGTTAATGAAGAAATATATAATTTATCCTTTGATTTCTTAAAGAGAACTTATTTAAATATGACTTTGAGTGAAAAGGAAGGTAATAGCTTAACCGAATTTTTTAGTATATTTAAATATATTTATGATAATTTAATAAAGTCAATCAATGTAATCGTTAATCAACCTCATCACTCACTAGTGAAAGAAGAAAGAATCTTGCCTTATCATAAACTAAAGAAAACTTCTAGTGAAACTGTTAGATGGCTTGAAAAGAACACTACAAGTCTAGTAAAAATAGACAATAATTATATTCCCATAAAAGCACTAAATACTAATAAAACTGTAACAGTAGATACATATGAAAATCAATATCTTAAGTATATGATTGAGATGACTATAGTAAGATTAGAAGAACTAAAACGTAAATATAGCTTATTATACAGGGCAGATGATGAAGTTTTTTTAAATAGAGTTAATACTATGGTAAAGAAACTAAATTCATATATTAAGAGTTCTTTTTTAAACAAAGTAAGTAGTTATCAACCGAGAGAATCTTTTTCCTTAGTATTTAAGATGGCACCGGGGTACAAAGATGTATATAAATACTATCTCATGCTAAAAAAAGGTTTAATTATGTATGGTGATGTATTTAAAATGTCAATGAAAGAAATGGCTACACTATATGAGTATTGGTGCTTTATTAAGATAAATAGTATATTGAGAAAAAAGTACAAGCTAATACAAAATGATTTAGTAAAAATCAATAATAGTGGAGTCTTTGTTACTCTTAAGAAAGGAAGCGAAACGCAGGTAACTTATCAAAATCCTAAAAATGGCGAACTATTTACAATTTCATATAACTCATTAATGAAATCTGAAACTATACCACAAAAGCCTGATAATGTGTTTAGTATAAAAAAAGATGGAAATGATGTTGTTTATAATTATATATTTGATGCAAAGTATCGTATTAATTTTGCCAATCAAGGTAGTAGATATAGAGAATATTATAAGAAACCAGGTCCCGAAGAAGATGACATAAATACAATGCATAGATATAGGGATGCTATAATATATCAAAAAAGCCAGGAATCTAATATAGAAAGAAACATATTTGGTGCTTTTGTATTATTTCCTTATAATAATGAACAAAAATATCGAGAACATAAATTCTATAAAAGTATTGATCTAGTTAATGTTGGAGGTATTCCTTTCTTACCTAATTCTACAAAAATAATGGAAGAATTCCTTGATGAGTTAATCGAAGAATCTTCATTATCAACATATGAAAGAAGCCTAAAGCAAGTTGGACAAGAATACTACTTAAAAGATCAATACTTCTCAGACAGATCAGTCTTAGTTGGCTCGTTATCAAGTAAAGAACAACTACATATAAATTTAGAGAATAAATTTTATCATACTAAGTTAAAAAATGTAGACTTGAATAATCACTTAATAAAAACTATTGCCATAGGCCAATCAAAACGATTATTTGGAAATTATGCAGGAATTAAATATTATGGAAATGTTAAAGATATTAAATTAGTTAAAAGAAGTGAGATAAAAGAGATACCTAAAGAATCTGATGAATTATATATTAGATTTGAAATAGAGGAATGGAAGGAACTAGATAGGCCATTAAGAGTTGAAGGTTTTCAAGTAATAAGAGTTCTATATACAACAGATTATTTACTGAATAATTCTGAAACAGTTTCAGAGCTGTGTATAAAAGATAAAGAAGAATTTAGACTATGGATGGAGCTGAAGAGGCTTGATATAGAAGTAAAAGCTGTAGCTCAGGATAATAACATATCTAATAGCACTAAAATTAGAGGATTTAGTTATAGTAATAAAGATATATACATAATAGATGATATGATTCGTGTTATATCAAATGGAAGGCCAGTAGAATTTACAAGAAAAGATTTTAGAAAAAATCCTAAGCTAATTGTTAAGATGATAACGCAACTTGAAGAACATCACTGAGTTTACAATTCAGGTAGTTAAAACAATAAAAAAATATACAGAGAAAGTAATTTCAAAAGATGATGTTCAAAAGATCTATGAACTAATAATGTCAAAGAGAATAACTGATGAGGATATCACTAGAGATCATGTACTAAATATTAAACAGTCAAAACAGGAAAAAGAACATAAAATAGAAAACAATATATGTCCATGGTGTGGTGGTGAATTAAAAACTCGAAAAGGTAAATATGGTACTTTCAAAGGTTGTAGTAATTATCCAAAATGCAAATTTACTGCAAAATAATCGTTAGTTTTTTTACTTATTTAGATAGTAGATATTAAGATTATAAGTATTGAGTATCAATAAACATAAGTCGAGAAACCTCGACTTTTTGTGTTTTTTGAGTAAAAAGATAACTTAAATAATAGATTTTGTAAAAAAGAAGGGAAAGTTTAACATGTATAGAATTATATGTGTAGATGAGTGGTATTATGTAATTATAAATCCTTATTATATTGGATTAACATTTTGAGGTATGCATTTGCGAAATGGAATCAATCATTAGAGAAATAGATAAACAGGCTAATGAAACTTAATTAGATAAATAAATTAATATTCACGAGCTACAGCTCACAAATACTTTTCAAACTATAGTATTAGTGAAACTGAGTCCTGAAATAATATGTTATCTGAGATTATATATATGGAGGGAAAATGATGAGTTCAATTTTTTTAAGTCATAGCTCAAAAGACAAGTTTTTCGTGCGAGAATTAGCAGAGCATTTAAAGGAGTACGGGGTTAAAGTGTGGCTAGATGAAGCAGAAATAAAGATAGGGGAATCACTTACAGAAAAAGTAGGAAGGGCTATTGATGAGACAGATTATGTAGGTGTAGTTCTTTCTAAAAATTCAATTAACTCTGAATGGGTCCAAAAAGAATTACAAGTTGCTATGCAGAAGGAACTTTCAGAAAAGAAAGTAGTTATTCTTCCTATGTTGTTAGAACATGTTGAAATGCCACCATTTTTGAGAGATAAACTTTATGCAGACTTTACATCTCCTGAAAGATATAATTCCACTTTTCCCAAGATACTAAGCGCTATGGGAATTAGTGTTAAAGAAAGCAAACCTATTGTTGAAGAAATAATCAAAAATGAATTAGAAATTGAAATGACTGCAAATGAAAAATGTTTATCTGATTTTGAAGATATTCGCATAATAGGACTAGATGAATCTAAAACATATAAGCCAAATCCCGAAAAGCTATTGTATGATATTTATTTAAATCTTTCAATGCGTCCACCAATGGATTGGCGCGATATTTTTATGGCGGAGCGTAGTTTCCCCAGACATACAATGTGGAGAAAAGCATGGATAGAAGGTGATTGTATAGTTATCTATTGTGTACCTGAGGAACTTGAAAAATACCATCTAAATGATTTAAAACAGGATGTAGCCAATTCTAATGCAAAGTATAGAAAATACCTTTATGAAATGATTCGAAAAGAAAAGGAAGAGCAAATAAAGAGGAATCAAGAAAAGGACAATTTAAGAGATCTTAAAAATCGCCTTAAATTTGAGTAGTTTTGAACTCTGATATTAAAAAGAGAGAAGTCAGGAGTACTTCTTAATTATATATAAGATATCATTATTGCATTAATTGGCGGAGCAGTTGGAACAATTATTACTATTTTATTTTGTTAGCAGTCAACATTAAATTTAGAATGGAATGGACTTTTGCTTGTGACAACATATAACAAGCTATTCACAAAAGTGCAAGAAGCTTTTTAATGAAGAATGGGTCTATGTATGTAAAATCATGAAGTTCGAGTAAGTTGTGAGGTAAGGATGATTATGAGAGCGTATATATTATTAAGTGGTGGATTAGATTCTATGGCAGCTATTAATTTTTACATTGATTTAGGTTATGATGTAAAAGGCATATTTTGCGATTATGGACAACCATCAAGAGTGCAGGAATATAAAAGTGCAAAAAGAATTTCTGATTATTTTAATATTGATTTACAATACTTACATCTTCCGGATTTAGATATTGATGGAGGTGGAGAAATTATTGGCCGTAATGCCCTCTTGGTATTACAGGTTTTAGCTAAAATTAAGAGTGATTGCTATAAGATCGTACTTGGAATACACTCAGGAACTTCTTACGTAGATTGTTCTGAAATTTTCGTACAAAAGATTAATGATGTAATTGATTTATACTCAGGTGGTAAAATTATATGTGAGGCTCCTTTTATTAAATGGATTAAACCTGAAATAATAGAATATATTATGTTAAAAAGCTTGCCATACCACTTGACTTATAGTTGCGAATATGGGTTAGATCCTCCTTGTGGAAGATGTTCGTCATGTCTTGATAGAAAGGAGTGGCCTAATGAATAACAAAGTATTATTTTATAAAGATAATCCTATAATAATCCCTTCGTTTTCTAGTAAAGGAAACATGTTGATAAGTGATGGAGAAAAAATTATTTCTGACAATCATGAACTGATTTTGATGTTGGACAAGTATTTATATCATACCTATTTAATCAGTTCATATGATGTATATTATAATTTAATGCCAGATAATATCGATGAATATCCATTAACAGATTTTCTATTTGTAGATAGTGGTGGATATGAAATCTCAGATTCTTATGACCTTAGTGAAAAATATAAGTATAATTATCATATATGCGAATGGAATATAAAAAATATGATAAAAGTCTACCAAAAAATATATAAGTCAAGTTTGTTTGATAGTACTAAACTGGTGCTTACTACATTTGATTGCCAAGTAGATTTATATAATCAAATAATGAAAGCTGGTTTATTGAAGACTGAATTTCCAAACGCTACTATAGACTTTTTAATTAAGATTAAAGATGATTTCACTTCTTTTTATCGCCAATTCGATCAATACAAAGAAGAACTTATGAAATTCAGTATAATTGGCATTACTGAAAAAGAACTTGGAATAACGCTAAAAGACAAACTTCTAAATATTATAAAAGTTCGTTCTACTATGGATTCTCTTGGATGGGAAGGTTCCATTCATATATTTGGAGGACTAGAACCTAATGTCTTAACTTTGTACTTTTTAGCAGGTGCGAATATTTTTGATGGATTGTCTTGGCAAAGAGTTAGATTTTCTAATAATTCAACCTTGCATAATCCTAATAATTATATGATTGATAGAAGTGAAATTGATAATAAGTACTGGATGATGGCTAATAATATACTGGATTTATTAAGTCTTGAAGAAACTCTAAGAGATTATTCTATGAATAATGATATGAAAATGATCCGTTCTTTGCTTTGTAATATTTTACAGGGAAAAGGATTATACATTAATCAAGTAATAGAAGCTATAGGGGGGATATAATTATGTCTGGTAGTAGTGGATCTAGCTATAGAGATGTTAATACAAGTAGCAAAATCAATACTAGTCAAGAAGCAGTAAGTACTTCCGAGTTAGAAATGGAAATAAATAAATTACTTGAAGAACTTTTGAAGCATATAAACGATAGGGATGTTGAAGCTATCAGAACGCATTTGAATGAAATTGAGAAAACACTTGGCAAAGAGATAGAAGGAATAGAACAAATTTTATTTGGAGGATCTTTATCTAAAAAAACTTTTGTAGAAGGAATCAGTGATGTGGATGCTCTAGTAGTGATTAAACCAGATATAGCTAGTGGTCTAACCCCTAAGGAATTGCAAAATAAATTTTATGATTTACTATTACAGAGGTTTCCTAATACTGAAATAAATAAAGGTATCTTAGCTGTTACAATAAAGTTCTATGATTATGAAATTCAGTTATTACCTGCTATTCGTGAAGAGGGAAAAATTAGAATTGCTTCGTCAAAATCATTAGAATGGTCTCAATTAATAAATACAACAGCTTTTACAAGTAAGTTAACAGGTATTAATAAAATAAACTCAAATAAGGTAGTTCCAGTAATAAAATTAACTAAGCATCTTTTAGGGTTATTACCTGAAAGGTACAAACTATCAGGATATCACATTGAAGCGTTAGCAGTAGAAGCTTTTAATGGATACAACGGAAGAATAACTTTATTTGATATGACAAAACATTTATTAAATATTGCTGAAAAAAGAATTCTTAAACCAATGATAGATATTACTGGACAATCAGGTAATATTGATCAGTATTTTGGAGAAAAAAATAGCCTACATCGGCAGTATGCTTCTAAACAGATTCGAGCATTAAATGGAAAATTTTCAAATCCTGCTACTATTAACTCAATAAGAACATTATTTGATTGACATGGTGGGTGAAAAAATTATGAAAACAATTCTAGATGAAGCTAAGAAAAAGAAACAGACATTTGATATGTTGGCTTCTATGCATTTTAAAATGAGGGACTATTATAATAAGTGGAATACAATTTTTGACAGTGTTGAAATCTTATTTTCTGTACTTATATGTGGGTTTACCTTTATTAATATTGATGATTACTTTAATTTTGACATAAAAAACATATCATTTTTATTAGGTTTCACTTCTATATTGCTGTTTGCATTTACCTTAATAAAACAAAAACTAGACTTTAAGAGCAAAGCACAAACCCATATACTTGCAGGTAAAATGTATTCTAAAGCTAAAGTAGATTTGGCACAAAAGATAATCATGTGGGAAAAGAATTGTACTGATGATAAGCAAATATTAGATTACTTAAATGAAACATTTAAAAATTTAAATAACTTGGAGCAAGTACCTGAAAACAAGTTTCACAAGCTAAAACATTATCATAAGCATAAAGTTGAATTCAGTAAATTTCTAGATGATAATAGTAGGATTCCTTATTTATTATGCAAAATAAAATTTTGCTTTGAAAAAATAAAAAGGAAAAAGTAGAACTTGATAATTAATTTAGTTGGGACTTGTATCAGACACTTAATATATTAACTTATTGTGATATAATCTATAGCTAATTAGGTTTTAAGATAGTGGTTTATAATACTATGGTTTATATTTTGAGCAAAATATAAAAGTGAGTTGCATCATATTGAGCACACCGTCAACTGAAAAGTATAATTCTGGCTTGCTATAAAATGAATGTGTTACTTTACTCATATAGTATCAAGTATATGAACAAATGTTGGATTACAAATATATAGACCAACGGAAATATTTAATTAGTATAATATTGTCTTACACTGTACTGCTAAGGAGATGGGGTTAATGTGGCACATTATTAGGTGCGACAATAAACCTATCTTCTTGATATTTTAACTGGAAATAAAATAGAATTATTTAATTAACGGTTCATCATTTTTTCCAAGCGCCCTAGGGATGAGTTCTTTAACAATGAATACAAGTAGGTTATCACATTCTTTTACTAAGGCTTGCAAATTACTTAACACATTAGGATCGCCATACCAGAATTGTTGAATATATTCTTGATCTAGTTCATTTATTAAAGCGTTTATAGTAGTTATTGCAACAAAAGCATCATCTATAAGTGCCCAAGCTCCTAATGCATCGGGTATGATATCGATAGGGCTTAAGAAATATAAAATAGCATATACAACTTTTCCTTTATATTTTTTGGGGAGCGAGGGGTCTAAAGATATTTTCCATAGTAAATAGAATAAGTCTGGAACTAATAAAATTATACTTTTCAAGGTATCTGGGCAATTCTTGTCTTTACTCCAAGAATCTATCTTTTTACGTAGTTTTTTATAAAATGCTTCATTTTTTTTCTGACTTTTATCACTATGAATGTTTTCAACGTAAGGAACTATAGCATTTTGAATAGTTTGATTTCCCATTAAGTCATCTTTATTGATCATAGTTTATACCCCCATTTTTTATATCTTATACCTTAATTCTACAATATCAATAAAATTCCTTCATAATAAATGGTGGGAGTGTAAAATTCTTTCTTTATAGACTAAAAAGAAATATTAAAGTATGTGATAATAATAATTCATTCATTCTTGTAAATGCCCTTTAAGAAGTTTTTTCTATAATTAATTGGATATATATAATTAGTTTTAACCCCAGTCGTCTTAGCATTTTAGATTATTTACTAGACAACCACCCCCACAATGATATAATATAACTATCAAAGTGGCCCATCTGAAAGGAAGTGATTGTAAAATATGTTACAATATACATCGATTTTAAAAGCCAGGCCATTTTTATATCTAGAATTAAAGAAGGCAGTATCCTTGAAAATTCAAGGCTTTAATGAACAGGATATAAAAAACAAGTCATTAGAAGAAAATATTTTCTCTGTCAATACAGAAACCAGAAAAAAAGAAATTGCTTCAGCAGTTATTAGTAGAATACAAGTATTAGATGATTACATATTAGATAAAATCGTAAATGGCAGCCTACAAACAAGTAAACAGCTAACTATTTATAGCATACTCAAAACAGACAGGCTTTTTTTTGAATTTATGAAGGAAGTCTATAGGGAAAAGATTTTGCTAAAAGATTTTAATATAGATGACAAAGATTTTAATATATTCTTCAGAAGAAAAGCAGAGCAAAGTGAAAAAGTTGCATCATGGCAGGACTATACTTATTATAAGCTTAAACAAGTATATAAAAGAATTCTATCAGAAGCAGGATTCATTAAGAACACAAAAAATGAAGTAATGATCATACCTCAGATAATAGAGGAAGAAGTAAAAAATCATCTAATAGATACAGGTGATAGAGTATACTTAGAAGTCATGTTGGGGGAGATGTAAATGGATATATATGAAAGACTAGACAGGATTCTTCCAAAGCTACAGGAGAAGAGATTTAGAGAAAACAAAGGACTAGGCAATGAAATAGGTTACTATATATTTGACTATGACCCTAGTGATGAGCTTATAGTTAGGGAGCATATTAAATACCTAAAGCAGAAAATAAATAATGAAAGCTCAGAAATAAAAATAAAAGAGTTCGACCTATATGAGATCATGTTAGATGTTCTAGAAAGCAAAGGGTACTTAAACAAGGTTCTTGATATGGAAAAACAAAAAGGCACAGAGCATATACTAAACGCTATTAAGAAAACCCTTAGATTAACCCAAAATAATGATCTAGTAGTAGAGTATATAAGAGATAGAGTAGAAAAGAATGACATAGTATTTTTGACTGGAGTAGGAAAAGCATGGCCTATTATCAGATCTCATACAGTTTTAAACACACTACATTCAGTCATTGATGAAGTACCACTCATAATGTTTTTTCCAGGGGTATATGATGGGCTTGAGCTTAAGCTATTTGACGAAATAAAGGACGACAATTATTATAGGGCATTTAAGTTGATTGAAAGATAAATGAAAAGGGGGAGATATTATGCAACTTAGGAAAATGTTTTATAAAGAGATTGATAGAGATATCAAAGGAGTTATTAAAATAGGACAAGATGATGAATCAAATGTCTATCAGGAGCTTGAAGAATATGTTGTAACTAGGGAATTGGCTAAACACTTTAGCGAATTCTTTGAAGCATATAAAAAAGGCATAAATAACTACACAGATAAAATGGGAGTATGGATATCAGGCTTCTTTGGAAGCGGTAAGTCTCACTTTTTAAAAATACTATCATATCTATTAGAAAATAAAGAGGTAAAGGGTCAAAATGCTATTCACTATTTCGATGATAAAATAGAGGATTCTATGGTGCTAGCTGACATAAAAATGGCAGGAGATACTAGTGCAGATGTGATTTTATTTAATATAGATTCCAAATCAGACTCTACTTCAAAAGCTAATAAAGATGCTATTGTTAAAGTTTTTATGAAAGTATTTAATGAAATGCAAGGCTTTTGTGCTGCACTTCCTTGGGTTGCAGAACTAGAGAGACAATTAGTAAAAGATGGTACATATGAAACTTTCAAAGCTAAATTTAAAGAACTATCAGGTAACACTTGGGAAGATTCAAGAGAAGACTTTTATTTTGAAGAAGATAATATAGTAAAAGCATTATCAGAAACAACAAAAATGAGTGAGGAAGCAGCTAGAAGCTGGTACAACAAAGCAGAACAAAACTACTCATTAAGTATAGAGAAGTTCGCTAACCTAGTTAAGGAATATATAGAATCAAAAGGAAACAATCATCATGTTGTTTTTCTAGCGGATGAAATAGGACAATACATAGGAGATGATGTAGGTCTAATGCTTAATCTCCAAACCGTAGTAGAGGACTTAGGTACCTACTGCGGAGGAAGAGCATGGGTCATTGTTACATCACAACAGGACATAGACTCTATTACTAAAGTAAAAGGCAACGACTTTTCAAAAATTCAAGGAAGATTTAACACTAGACTTATTCTATCCTCAGCAAATGTAGACGAAGTAATAAAGAAAAGAATTCTTCGCAAAACTGATGTTGCTAGAGATACATTAAAACTACTATATCAAGATAAAGAAGCTATCCTAAAAAATCTAATCACTTTTTCAGCTGATACACCAGAAATGAAGATTTACAAAACAGAAGAAGACTTTGTAAATGTATATCCATTTATACCATATCAATTTAATTTGCTTCAATCTGTATTTACAGGTATTAGGCTACATGGAGCTAGTGGTAAACACTTGTCAGAAGGAGAACGTTCATTACTTAGTGCATTCCAGGAATCGGCTATTATCTATGCAGATAGTGAAATAGGTACACTTATACCATTTGGGGCTTTCTATGAAACTGTAGAAGCATTTTTAGATTCAAATATTAGAACAGTCATAATAAAAGCCGAGGACAATGAACGTTTAACAAAAAAAGATGTAGAAGTCTTAAAGGTACTTTTTTTAATTAAATATGTAAAAGAAATGCCTTCAAATATAGAAAACATAGCCACTTTAATGGTTAGACATATTGACGATGACAAAATCGAACTAAAGAAACAAATTGAAGAATCTTTAAAGAGACTATTAAAAGAAACTTTAACCCAAAAAAATGGTGACGAATATATTTTCCTTACTCACGAAGAACAGGATGTAAACAAAGAAATTCAAAACATTCCTATCGATATGAGTGAAACTATATTGAAAATCGGAGAAGAAATCTTCGAGGGAATTTACGATGAAAAGAAATACAGATATAATTCCAGGTATCATTTTGACTTTAATAAGATAATAGACGACAGGTTATTATCACCTCAAAAGCACGAAATAGGATTAAAGATTATAACCCCATATTATGATACGGGTATAGAACTAACAGACCAAGAGCTTAAATTGATGTCTACAAGGGAAAACAATCTAATTGTAAAGCTGCCTATGGACACTACTTTCTTAGAGGAAATGGAAGAGGTATTAAAGATAAAAACCTACTTAATGAGAAAAGGTGGAGCTGCAGCTACTCCAGAAATAGAAGAAATTAAGATTAGAAAATCTAGGGAAGTAAAGGAAAGAGGAGGCAGAGTAAAATCATCACTTATTGAGGCAATAAAAGCAGCAGAGTTCTATGCTGACTCACAAAAACTAGACATTAGATCAAAGAATCCAGTAGAGAGAATAAATGAAGGATTTAAAGTACTTATAGAGAGCATGTACAATAAACTTAGTTACATCACAACATTTGTGGAAAGCAACAAAGATCTAAACGATATCATATTAGAAGATGACGTGCAGCTAAAAATAGCAGATGATATGCCAAACAAATTAGCAGTGGATGAGGTTGATGGTTTTATTGAGAGAAACACAGATAGAAATATTCCTATGACAATAAAGTCTATAGTTAGTCTATATTCAAAGGCTCCTTATGGATGGAAGGACTTAGATATAGTAGGCATAGTACTGAGACTATTTAAAGCTCAGGAAGTGAAACTACAACTTGGAAGTGAATATATCAATATATTTGATAAGGATTTAATCAATTATCTCACTAAAAGAGACTATCAGGATAGACTAGTAATTAAGAAAAGAACTAAAGTTCCCGCAAAATATATAAACAACGTAAAAAGCTTAGCTAAGGAAGTCTTTGATATTACAGCAATGCCAAATGATGAAGATGGCCTAATGGAAAGATTCAAAAAGCTATGCGAGCAAGAACTAAACATGAGAAGTATAGATACAAATGATTATGGAATATATTTTCTACTAGAGAATTATAAAAACAATATATACTATCCAGGAAAAGAGATATTAGAAAGAGGTCAAAAGCTATTTGAAGAAATATTAGCTCTAAGGGATAGCACTGAATTTTACGGAAAAGTATATGAGTTAAGAGATGAGCTATTAGAATATGAAGAAGAAGTATTCGAAGTAAAGAAGTTTTTCAAAAATCAAAGAGAGCAGTTTGACAATGCTGTTAAGCAGTTAGACATATACAAACATAATAGCACCTATGTAGTTGACAAAGAAACTATTAAGCTAATTGGTGAAATAGAAAGAATAGTTAAATCAAAAGAGCCATACTCTGAAATTCATAAATTACCTAATTTAATAGATCAATTTATAGATAAATTTACAGAGTTACTAGAAGAAGAATGTAAGCCAGTGAGAAATGTAATTAAAAGCGACTGTGAAAAGGTGTTAAATGAATTATCTATATATGAATTTAAGGATGAACTATACACTAAGTTTAAAGGTTTGTTCGATAATCTATTAAAACGCTTAGACAGTGCAAATAACTTCTATGAAGCAATTGCAATGAAGGAAGAATCAGATAGAATAAAGATTCGCTGCTTTGATGAAATAAACAGAGAAAAGCAGAGGAGAAAACCACCTGTAATAGAAAATGAACCACCAACAACTTCAGGTGAAGGAGAGACACCGCCATATGTAACTAAGAAAACTATACATGTAAGTATATCTAATATATTACATGGTGCAAAGGAAATCGAGACTGATAAAGATATAGAAGAAGTATTAGAGCAAATTCGCAAGAGTCTAAAAGAACAACTAACTGATAACACAAAACTAAAACTAATCTAAGGGCAGGAGGGTCATAGATGAACAAATCTGCTATAAAGAATTTTGCAGTAAGAGCAAGAAATAAACTCATAGAAGATATTACTCAAAAAGCATATGAACTAGGTATTACAAAAAATGAAATAAAGGATATAGAAACCTTTGAAGGTGGATTTCGAGTAAAAGGGATTGAAAATAGCAAAGTCTATAAAAAATATGAAATAAAACAAAGAGAAAAGCTAGTATCTAACATAAAGATAAAAGGATATGAACAAGTAATAGAAGAAGTAGCCTACACATGGTTTAATAGATTCATTGCACTCCGTTTTATGGAGGTCAATGAATACCTACCTACAGGAGTAAGAGTACTATCATCAGTGGAAGAAGGGAAAACAGAACCGGATATTATAAAAGAAGCGTTAAATGTAGACTTAGATTTAGATAAAGATATAGTATATAGGCTTATAGATTCTAATGATACACAGGATTTATATAAATATCTTTTAATAAAACAATGTAATGAACTAGGTAAAATTATGCCAATGGTATTTGAAGAAATATCCGACTATACAGAGCTTCTACTACCAGACAATTTATTAGGAGAAGGTTCCGTAATAAGGGATTTAGTAGAGTCTATAGAAGAAGATGATTATAAAGATCAAGTAGAGATTATAGGTTGGCTTTATCAATACTATATATCCGAAAAGAAAGATGAAGTATTTGCAGACTTAAGGAAAAACAAGAAGATTACAAAAGAAAACATACCAGCTGCAACTCAGCTATTTACTCCAAAGTGGATAGTAAAGTATATGGTAGAAAACTCACTAGGTAGACTTTGGCTAGAATCTCATCCAGATGAAGAGTTAAAGGCACAGTGGAAATATTACCTAGAAGAAGCAGAACAAGAGCCAGAGGTACAAAAGAAACTTGATGAACTTAAAGACCCTAACTTAAACCCAGAAAGTATAAAGGTACTAGACCCAGCTATGGGAAGTGGACATATTTTAGTCTATGCCTTTGACGTACTTTATGATATCTACCTAAAAGCAGGGTACTCAGAAAGAGATATACCACAGCTAATACTAGAGAAAAACCTATATGGACTAGATATAGACGATAGAGCAGGACAACTAGCAGCCTTTGCACTTATGATGAAGGCAAGAAGCAAGAATAGAAGAATATTTAGAAGAAAAGTAGAGTTAAATGTTTGTTCGATTCAGGAAAGTAATGGGATACCAAAGGAAACTATAGACTATTTAGTTAGCCCGAAAAATACTGCATTAGAGAAGCACATTCGCAAAGAGGATGTAGAATATTTAATAGAAATATTTACTGATGCTAAAGAATATGGCTCAATAATAGACGTCAAGAAAATAGATTTTGATGCAATAGAAAGAAGAATAGAAGAGATTAGAGATGGTGAAACATTAGATTTATTTGAGTTGCAGTATAAAGAAGTGATATTAGAAAAGCTACCACTCCTTGTTAATCAAGGTAGGATAATGAGTGAGAAGTATGATGTGGTGTGTACTAATCCTCCATATATGGGTTATAAGGGTATGAATACAAAAATATCTGACTATATAAAGAAAAATTTTCCTAGATCAAAATCTGACTTGTTTGCAGTATTTATGGAAACTTCTTATGTTAAAGCGAATGGATTAATGTCTATGATAAATCAGCATTCATGGATGTTTTTATCTAGTTTTGAGAATTTGAGAAGAGAAATTGTTAGCAAGAAAACTATTAATTCTATGCTTCATTTAGGAACTAAAGCCTTTGAAGAAATAGGAGGGGAAGTAGTTCAAAGTACAGCCTTTGTAAACAGAAATTGTGATATAGAAAACTATAAAAGTATTTATATCAGACTAATTAATTTTAATAATAGCGAGAAAAAACAAATTAAAACTTTAGAGGCAATTAATAATATTAAGGTAGATTATAGGTATATAATTAAAACGAATGATTATCATAAAATACCAGGATGTCCAATTGCATATTGGATTAGCGACAGTCTATTAATTACATTTAGTCAGAAAAGCTTAAGTAGATATGGATATATAGGAAAAGGGCTAGATACGTGTAATCAAGATAGATTTGAAAGGGGTTGGGTTGAGGTTAATTTTCAAAAAATAAGTTTAAATAATACAGACAATAAAAAGAACAACTTATTTAAATGGTATCCTTTTTCAAAAGGTGGAGGATATAGAAAATGGTATGGTAACTATTGGAATATTGTTAATTGGGAAAACGATGGTTATGAAATAAGAAACTATAGGAATGCAGATGGATCATTAAAATCAAGACCTCAAAATACTGACAAATATTTTATTAATTCTATTACATGGTCAAGTATTAGTTCATCAAACTTGGGTGCAAGAGTATTGGAAAAAGCAATATTTGGAAATGGTTCTGCTTTATTTCTATCTAATGACCATATTTTGAACAAAAATTATTTTCTAGCATTATTAAATTCAAAAGTAGCTATGTCATATTTATCTTTCTTTAGTCCAACTTTATCTTTTAATGCAGGAGATATAGCAAAAATTCCAGTGTTTTTTGTATCCGAAGCAATTAGAAAAATTATTGAAGAACTCGCAGCTGCAAATATCCATATAGCAGTCAACGACTGGAACTCCTTCGAAACCTCATGGGATTTCAAACGTCACCCTCTAATCAATGGAGAATGGAGAATTGAGAGTGGAGAATTAGGAAAAAAAGATAGAACTATAGAATCGGCTTTCAATATATGGAACGAATTTACAGAGGAACAATTTGCTCAACTTAAGGCAAACGAAGAAGAGCTTAATCGCATCTTCATAAATATATACGGACTACAAGACGAACTCACTCCAGAAGTAGAAGACAAAGACATAACCATAAGAAAAGCTGATAGAGAAAGAGATATCAAATCCTTCATCTCCTATGCAGTAGGATGTATGTTCGGTAGATACTCCTTAGATGAAGAAGGTCTAATCTATGCAGGTGGAGAGTTTGAAAAGAAATTGAGAATTGAGAATGGAGAATTGAGAATTAATACAAAAGAAGGGTGGAAGAAGTCATCTGTAGATGTAACTATGGACAATGTAATACCTATAGTAGATGACGATTATTTCGAAGATGATATAGTAAATAGATTTGTAGAGTTTGTAAAGATTACCTTTGGAGAGAAAACATTAGAGGAAAATCTAGACTATATAGCAGAAACATTAGGACAAAAAACTGGTGAAACTTCTAGACAGACCATAAGAAGATATTTCTTAAAAGATTTCTATAATGACCATGTAAAAACTTATCAAAAACGCCCTATTTACTGGCTATTTGACAGTGGGAAGCAAAATGGATTTAAAGCTCTTATATACATGCATCGCTATGATTCATCAACAGTAGCAAGGGTTAGAACAGATTATCTTCATAAACTACAAAAAATGTACGAAGCAGAAGTAAAGAGGCTAGATATACTCATAGAATCTAATCTATCACCAAGAGAAAAAGCAGCTGCAATGAAGAAAAAGGACGCTATAAATAAACAGATACAAGAATGTCTAGCTTACGACCAAGTAATAGCCCATGTTGCAAATCAGAAAATAGAAATTGACTTAGATGATGGAGTAAAAGTTAACTATGGAAAATTCCAAGAGGTTGAGGTTTCACAAGGGGAAGGAAAAAAACCATTAAAAGCTGATTTATTGGCTAAGATATAGTACGGGGGTGATTGAATGAGTTATATTAAGGAACTACATATTAAAAATTTTAGAGGAATTAGGGATTTGAAATTATCAGACCTAGGAGTAGTAAATGTTATAGTTGGTGAAAACAATGCTGGCAAGACATCTGTATTAGAGGCTATAGCCATTATAGAAAGACCTACTGAACTAGGCAATATTATTAGGGTTGGTGGATTGAGGGAAATATTGAACAATAAGAGCTCATATTATACAATTTTTAAAAATATGTTGAATGCTGATTCTAATAGTATAAATATCTCTGCAAATATAGAAGGACAAGAGTTTAATATAGATATAAATGGGGACAGGGTTCACATGTTGACAGAGGAAACATATTCTAAAGAAATTGAAAGATTTGAAGGTAAGATAATAGTTAATTATGGTGAGAAAAAAATAGTAGAGAATGTAACAATATCTCAAAAGGATAAAGAATTTGTATTGGATAATAAGCTTCAGACAGTTTCTATGGAGTATGTTACATCTATTGAACATTTGACTAATAATATCCCAAATGAAGTTATCAAAAAAGGAAAGAAAAAGGAGCTAGTAGATTTACTTAAGATATTTGATAAGAATATTGTAGGATTGGAAATGTTAGAGGAGAATGGAAAAACCATACCTTATTTACAACATAAAAAGTTCGGACTAATGCCATTGTCTACCTATGGTGAGGGAACAAAAAAAGTACTCCTGCTAGGTTCATCTATTATAAAGGCAGAGAATGGAGTTTTGTTAATAGATGAAGTTGAAACTGCAATTCATATAGATGCTTTAGTTGATATATTTAAATGGTTTATAAAGGCATGTAAAAGACATAAAGTTCAAGTTTTTATGACTACACATAGCATAGAGGTAATTGATTCTTTATTAGAAAGTCAAAATGATGTAGATAGACTGGAAGTGTTAAGAGATTTAATAAGGATAATAACAATCAGAAATAGTTTAGATGAAAAGAAAACAAAGGTCAGAAATATTGACGGATTAAAGGCATATGAGCTAAGAGAAGATTTTAATATGGAGTTGAGATGATGAAAAGTATATTATTATGTGAAGGCAAATCTGACGCTATATTAATTAGTTATTACCTTAATAAAACCAAAGGATGGGAGTTTAGCAATAAAAAAGATAAACGTAAAATTACTATTCCCGTAAGAAACCAAGAGAATGAAGAAGTAAAGTGGTATAGCCTGAATGACGATTTATTAGTTATCTGGGGTGTTGGGGGAAAAGATAATCTTCGTTATTCCATAAATGAAGTTTTAAAGAATATTAGATTTGAGAAAAGAGAAAGGGCATTCGATAAGATTGTGATATTAAGAGATAGAGATAATACAGAAGATATCGATAGTATCTTGCAGGAATTAAGTGAGTGCCTAGATGTGGTAAGGCTAGAAAATAATAACTGGAATGAAGTGGAATATATTAATGAATTTAATGATTTAATTAATGTGAAAATACTACCAATAATTATTCCTTTTAACAAACATGGAGCATTAGAGACATTTTTACTGGAGGCTATAACTGAAATGGGAGAAGAAGAAAGCCTTATAGTAAATAAAAGTAAAGAATTTATTTCGAATTTTAGATTAGCAAAATATTTGTTTAATGAAAGACTAAAACTAAAAGGTGAGTTAGCTGTTACTCTTGGAACAATGTTTCCTCAAAAAACCTTTACACCTATTGATTCTATGCTAAAAGATATTAACTGGGAAGAATATAGGACAATACAAGAAGGATTTAGAAAGCTAGAAGAAATATAAATAAGTAGGTGATGAAGTGAACTTAACAGAAATAAAAAAGATATTAGAAGAAAATTTAAATAAAGAACCATATGATGGAAAACGTAGAAATATAGTATTCTGGTATGACTCAGATGGAGAATTTACAGAAGAAATTAATGAGCTAGAACTTGAAAACGCTAAGATTTTGCACTTAACTGATAGAAACAGCTTTTATATAAAATATGTACTTGAAAAAGAGGACACAACTTCAAATTATCTGATTTATTCACCTAACCCTAAGCCATTACCAAGAGAAAATTGGCTATTAGACATTGAAAAATACAGTACACATTTTTCAACTGACAAGGCAACAGTCATAATGAGAAATCTAGGGGTGAAGGATGAAACCCTAAGAAATGTATTTAAGAAACATATAAAATTCTTTAATAACAAGGAAAGATATAAAAAGTTCTCCTCATATAATATTGAAAACTATACGGAGGAAAAGGTTGAGATTGGAGTTTTATCATCTCTTTGCAAACTGCCTATAATTGATTTTGAATTAGTAGTCAAAACCTTGCTTATAGAAAAAACAAAGGGTGAGGATAGATATTTAGAAGACATTAATAAGTTTGGAGATATAGATGTATTCTGGAGCTTGGTAGAGAAAAGATATGGATATCATCTAGAAGAAAGAAATCTTGAACAGTTAATGCTTATGTTCTTAATAACAAGCTTAAGCTATAATCTAGAGGCAAGAATACCAAGTACCTGGGAGAAATTCATTTCCTCAAAGAAAAGCGATGTCATTATATTTACTGATCATTTTATGAGTCATTCAGTAGACCATGAAATGTATGATGCTATGGCTAATAATATGGAGAAAAAGCTAAATATTAAAGAATATATCAAGAAATGGGACATAGAAGACTATATTAAATGTGATAACTTCAAAACTTTCGATGAAGAAATAATAATTAGACTAATTACAAATTTAGTTGAAAACACAGGGGAATATGAGAATTATAGAAAGATCATTAACAGAAGAAAAACTACTCATTGGTACAATAAATTAAGTAACGAGTATGAAATACTATACTACGGAATGGAAATTTTAAGACTAGAAAATGAATTACAGAAATCTATTAAAGGATCGACGGCATATGAATTAGTAGATAACTATACTAAAACCTATTATCTTTTCGACTATTTTTGTAGGAAATTCTATTTAGCCTATGACAGCATAGATAATAAAGACAGATTCTCTGAGCTTGCCTATGTAATTGAAAATACTTATACAAATTGGTACTTAGAGGAATTATCTATGAAGTGGTCCCAAATTATTGAAAATGAACTTATTAATGATATAAGAATTAGTGGACTAACAAAACAACAGGACTTTTATTCCCAATATGTTTCACCATATATACGAAATGAGGAAAGAGTATTTATAATCATATCGGATGCATTTAGATATGAAGCTGCTGTGGAATTTAGCGATATATTAAATAGAGATAGACGAGGTAAGGCTGAGCTTTCATTTATGCAGGGAGTCATACCTTCTTATACAAAACTAGGGATGGCGACACTACTTCCACATAAGAAAATAGAGATTAATGAAAAATCAGAGGTCATAGTAGATGGCTTAAGTTCATCTGGAACAGAAAACAGGCAAAAAATACTTTTAAACTACTCACCAGATGTAGTAGCTATACAATATAGCCATATTAAAGATATGAATAGAGCAGAATACAAGGAAGTCTTTGATGGAAAGAAGCTAATCTATATCTATCACAATGCTATTGATGCCATTGGGGACAAGGCTTCTACAGAAAGAGATGTATTTACAGCGGTTGAAAAAACATTTGATGATTTAAATAACTTAATCAAGAATTTAGTGAACAACGTAAGTGCTACAAATATTTACATTACAGCAGACCATGGATTTATCTACAGAAGGTCATCATTACAGGAATATAACAAAATAGGAAAAGCTGATGTAAAGGCAATAGATGAGGGAAGAAGATTTATTCTTTCTGAAGACAAGATTGAAGAGCAGGGACTGTTAACTATTCCTATGAAGTATTTACTTGGAGAAGAATCAAAATTAAATGCAATTATTCCAAAGGGTGTTATTAGATTTAAAGTACAAGGTGCTGGTGAGAATTATGTTCATGGTGGAGGTGCTCTTCAGGAAATAATCATCCCTGTCATTAAGTTTAAAAATATCAGAAAAGATGAATTCAAATCATCTAAGGTAGAAGTAAAGCTTACTAATATATCGAGAAAGATTACAAATAGGATTACATACCTAGAATTCTTCCAAACAGAAAAGGTAGAGGAAAAGAAAACACCTATTAGGTTGAAACTTTACTTTGTAGATGAGGAAGATAACAGAATTTCTAATGAAAATATTATTATTGCTGACAGTAGGTCATCAAAACCTCAAGAACGTTCATTTAGGGAGAAATTCACATTAAAGGATCAAGCTTATGATAAGGGTAAAAAATATTACTTAGTTATGGAAGATGAGGATGAAACAGTAGAAAAAGTCTACGACAAAGTACCATTTATGATTGATTTAGCAATTATAAATGACTTTGGATTTTAATAGTAGGTAGGTGAGCTACGTGGAAATCATAGATAAGGAAACAAGCTTAAATGAAAAATTAAATGAACATTTTGCTGGCAGAGTAGTGAGAAAGGACTTAACTAAAAAAATAAAAGAAGGTGCTAATGTACCAGTATATGTACTAGAGTACCTTCTAGGAATGTATTGTGCTACAGATGATGAGGATAGCATAAATGAAGGAGTGGAACGGGTTAAAAAGATACTCTCTGATAATTTTGTTCGACCAGATGAAGCAGAAATGGTAAAGTCAAAGATAAGAGAATTAGGACAATACACAGTAATTGATAAAATAACGGTAAAACTTAATGAAAAGAAAGATATTTATGAAGCTGAGTTCTCTAATTTAGGCTTAAAAGGAGTGCAAATAGCTTCTCATTACGTGAAAGAGTATGAAAAGCTATTAGCAGGTGGTATCTGGTGCATATTAAAAATGAATTACTATTATGATGAAGAAATTAGAGATGTAAGTCCTTTTAATATTGGAAATTTAACACCTATTCAAATGCCTAACTTAGATATGGAAGAAATATTTAGTGGAAGACAGTACTTCACAAAAGAGGAATGGATAGATGTATTACTAAGGTCAATTGGTATGGAACCGACTCAGCTTGAAAACAATGTTAAATGGCATCTGTTGGCTAGAATGATTCCACTAGTTGAAAATAACTATAATTTATGTGAGCTAGGACCAAGAGGTACAGGTAAATCACATATATACAAAGAGATATCTCCAAACTCAATCCTAGTTTCTGGTGGACAAACTACAGTTGCAAATTTATTTTACAATATGGCTAGCAAGAAAGTAGGACTTGTAGGACTATGGGATGTAGTGGCCTTTGATGAAGTTGCAGGAATTTCATTTAAGGATAAGGATGGAGTTCAAATAATGAAGGATTACATGGCTTCTGGTTCCTTTGCAAGAGGTAGAGAAGAAAAAGCAGCTTCAGCGTCTATGGTTTTTGTTGGTAATATAAACCAAAGTGTTGATGTACTTTTAAAAACTTCTCACTTGTTTGAACCATTTCCTGAAGCTATGGCATATGACTCTGCTTTCTTTGATCGTATGCACTATTATGTTCCAGGCTGGGAAATTCCAAAGTATAGGCCAGAATACTTCACTAACGAATATGGTTTCATTACAGATTACATATCAGAATTTTTTAGGGAAATGAGAAAGAGATCTTTTTCAGATGCTATAGACAGGTATTATAACTTCGGAAGTAACCTTAATCAAAGAGATGTAATCGCTGTAAGAAAAACTGTTTCAGGACTTGTTAAATTATTGTATCCTAATGGAGAATACACTAAAGATGATATTGAAGAGATATTAAGATATGCATTAGTTGGAAGAAGAAGAGTAAAAGAGCAGTTAAAGAAAATTGGTGGAATGGAATTTTATGATGTACGTTTTTCCTATATAGATAAAGAGACATTTACTGAAGAATTTGTATCAGTACCTGAACAGGGTGGAGGAAAGCTTATTCCAGAAGGGATGGGTAAGCCAGGACATATATATGTAGTAGGACATGGAGAAACTGGTATGATTGGTGTCTTCAAAATAGAAACTGAAGTAGTACCTGGTTCAGGCAAGTTTGAAAGAAGTGGATTAGGTTCTAACAGAGAAGCAAAAGAAAGTATTAATACAGCATTTAACTATTTTAAAGCAAATAAGAAGAATATCAGTGGAACCATTTCAGTACAAAACTTCGATTATCTAATGCATATTCAAGACTTACAGGGAATAGGCGTAACTTCTGAGCTATCTTTAGCAGCTTTTATAGCAATGTGTTCTGGTGCATTAAAGAAGCCAGTTCAAAGTCAAATGGTAGTTCTAGGCTCTATGAGCATAGGTGGTACTATTACAAAAGTAGAAGAACTAGCAAGCACACTACAGGTATGCCTCGATGCAGGAGCAAAAAAGATACTTCTTCCAATGGCATCAGCAGCTGATATAGGGACAGTACCTCCAGAACTATTCTCGAAATTTCAAATATCATTTTATCAGAATGTAGAGGATGCAGTGTTTAAGGCGTTAGGAGTAGAGTGATATTTTAAAAACAGGGGGAGATTTTTTGAAAGGAAAAGCTTTGTATTTGCTTAAAAAGGCGGTAGGAGAAAATGCAGAGTTTAGGGAAGACCAATGGGAAGCTATAGAATCTTTATTGTATGGAAAAAGGACTTTAGTAGTGGAAAAGACAGGATGGGGGAAAAGTATTGTCTATTTTATAGCTACAAAACTACTTAGAGAACAGGGGAAAGGTATAACTATATTAATCAGTCCACTACTATCATTAATGCGTAATCAAATAGAAGCTGCAGAAAAGATTGGATTAAAGGCATTAACTATAAATAGTAATAATCGTGATGATTGGTCACAAATAGAGTTTGCAATACTAAGAGGAAATTGTGATATACTTCTTATATCGCCAGAACGTTTAGCTAATGATGATTTTAGAAATAATATTTTGAATGCTATTACTATTGATAGAGGTATTGGTATGTTAGTAATAGATGAAGCTCATTGCATATCAGATTGGGGGCATGATTTTAGACCAGATTATAGAAGGATAATAAGAATAGTAAGAAACTTGCCGTCCAATGTTCCACTACTAGCAACTACAGCAACTGCAAATAATAGAGTTGTTAATGATATTAAGGAACAATTAGGAGAAAATCTTATTATTATTAGAGGACCGCTTATGAGGGAGTCATTAAAAATACAAGTAATTAAGCTAGAGGATCAAGCAGAAAGACTTGCTTGGCTTTATGAAAATATTAATAAAATCCCAGGTTCAGGTATTATATATTGTCTTACTAAAAGTGATTGCAATAGAGTAGCACAGTGGCTTAGATTAAAAGGTATAAACGTACTGGAATATCACACTTCTTTATCTTCGGATAGGGAGGAGCAGATTAGATTGGAAAAAGAAAGAGAAGATTTGTTGATGAACAATAATGTTAAGGCTTTAGCTGCCACTATAAAGATGGGAATGGGATATGATAAACCAGATTTAGGGTTTGTAATTCATTATCAAAGACCAGGCTCTTTAGTAGCATATTATCAACAAATAGGACGTGCTGGTCGTAAGCTTCATACTGCTTATACAATATTATTGAATGGAGCAGAAGATGATGATATTCAACATTATTTCATTGAATCAGCTTTCCCTAGCCAGTATGAAATGAAGAATGTCTTAAGAATTATTGAAGATTCATATATGGGAGTTAATAAAAATCAAATATATAAGTCGTTAAATATGAGTAGCGGACGAATTGATAATTGCTTAAAAATGCTTGAAATCGACATGGTTATTACAAAAGATAAGGGCAAGTATTATAGGACTCCTATGATATGGATACCAGATCATGAAAGAAGTCGTAGAGTAACGGAGCAAAGATATGATGAATTACAGAAAATGAAAGACTTTGTTGACTATAAAGATTGTTATATGGAGTTTATATCAAAGGAATTAGATGATCCAATTAAAAGAAAATGCAATAGGTGTAGCAACTGTGAAGGAAAGAATTTTTTCAAAGATAAAGTTGAAAGGGAAAATATATTAGGGGCAATAGAATTTCTTAAAAGGGATTATTTAATAATAGAGCCAAGGAAACAATGGCCTGCTGGTATTATTGCAGAAACAAGAAAAGCAATACCTAAAGAATATCAAAATGAAATAGGTAGGGTGTTATGTAATTATGGTGATGCTGGATGGGGAAAATATGTGAAGAAAGATAAATATGTACATGGACATTTTAGAGATGAATTAGTAGATGCAACAGTGGATTTAATTATTAATTCCTGGGAAATGATAAATAAACCTACTTGGGTTACTTCTATTCCTTCCCTAAGAAGACCAGAGTTAGTAAAGAACTTTGCTATGAGGGTTGCTAATAAGTTAAGTATTCCCTATATAGAAGGAATTATAAAAATTATTGAAACAGATGAACAAAAAAACATGAAGAATTCATACCAGCAAGCTAGAAATGCTATTAAAGGGTTCCAAGTAGTTAAAGTACTCAAAGATGAACCAGTCTTATTAATAGATGATATGGTTGATTCCAAATGGACATTAACTATATGTGGTGAGATGTTGAGAAAATCAGGTTCTGGTGTGGTATATCCATTTGCAATTGCATCTACTGCTGAAGGAGGATTAAATTAATGTTTCAATTAAATCAAGATAGTTTAGCCACGATTTTATTATGTTCTGATTTAGGTTTAAATGCAGATATGAAAAAAATATATAAACCTTATACAACATCCCAATGGAATAAATTGGTAGAAAAAATCGTGAATTCTTCTATCCAAAAACCATCTAATCTTTTAAATATAGAGAAAGAAGAGTTAAAAGAAGAACTATTTTTAAAGGAGGATGAAAGTAATCGTATAGATTTTCTTTTAAAACGTGGCGGTAACATAGCAATAGAAATAGAAAGATTGGAAAGCTCAGGTATTTATATAACTACAAGAGCTGAAAAAAATTATCCATATAGACTAAAAAAGATTCTAAAAAATTATTCTCCACCGATAATTTATTATAGTGGAAATTTGGATTTAACTAACAAAAAATCAATAGCAATAGTAGGTTCTAGAGATGTTGATAGTGAGGGTACTTTGTTTACAAAGAAATTTGTAAGTAAGTGTGCAAAAGAAGGCTATGTTATTGTTTCGGGAGGAGCAAAAGGAGTTGACACTATTGCTGAAAACACTTCTATTGAAGAAAATGGATATGCAATATCGATTGTACCAAACAATTTAAACAAAAAAATTAAAGAAAAAAGTGTTAGGAATTCAATTTTAGAAGGCAGACTTTTGGCATTATCTATAGCTAATCCAAATGCAAATTTTACTGTATATGCTGCTATGGATAGAAATAAATATATCTATGGTTTATCACAATGGGCAGTTGTAGTTTCTTCAAGTGATAGCAAAGGCGGAACATGGACTGGAGCAGTAGATAATTTAAAGAAAAAGTGGGTGCCTCTTTATGTTCGGGATGGCGAAAAAATACCAACAGGTAATAAAAAACTTATTGAATTAGGTGGTAATCCAATTAGTTTAGACATAATTGAAGATAGCAATGTTTCGTTTAGAGAATTTTTCGAGAACAATATAGAGAACAGTCATAGACATGAGAAAGCTCAACAAATTGATATATATAGCTTGTATAAAAAAAGCAAAGAAGAAGTAACTCAAGTAATGGAAGACTCAAATAATGAATCCTTAGATGTTTATGATTTAGTTTTACCAAATATTAAGAAAGCTCTTGTAGAACCTAAAAATCAGAAAGAACTGAGTGAGATTTTAAATGTTAACAGTAAACAGATTAGCACATGGTTAAAGCGTGCTTTGGAAGATAATGAAATATTAAAATTGACTAATCCCGCAAGATATACTTTAAAAGGTGATTAATAATCAACATATGTTTGGTTATTGAGAAGGCACACAGGGACATGAAGGGATAACTTAACAATTTTTCTCCCCTAGTACAAGTTTTATTTCACACATATTCCCCATATAATAAATTATAATGGGGAGGGGTTCGTTTATGTCTAGGCGTACTATGCTTATAACTATAGGTTTTTTATGTATACTTGCAGTTCTTCTCATAGGAGACTTTATAATAACAAATACAGGTACTTATAGAATCAGAAATATAGGCAAAAAGCTTGTGGAAATATATAGCTTTGAAGAGGATTTAAAGAATAGAAATCTATCAATTTCATTGTTTTTAATTGATACAGATAAAAATGAAATCGTAAAAAAGTATGTAGTGGCTACAGGACTCGGTGGATGGGGCTAGATGTACCATGGGCTACATGCCGACAAGTTTAAATTATTATTGAAATCAACACAGGGAGAGTGTGTACCCAAATAACTACCTGTCTATAGAATATCGGAGGATGCAACACAGTATCCACTTCTCTTACTAGTATTATTATTATTATTTTCAGAAGTTCATCTAAGGTTTTTGTATCAGGTTTGTTAGAAAAAGAACGTGTTAATTTATTCATATGGGATCACCTATAGTTATTATATGTGGGTTTGTACAAATTTATTACAATGAAGATATAAACGAAGAAACTCTAGCAGTAGAATCTACTTTTGAAATTTTTTTGGCAGAATAAAGCAAAAAATAGAAAGGGACTTGTAAAAATATATAAACAATGCTATAACTTACACAAGCACTAGCAATAGTGATTAACTTTGGTAACTGCATAGCAAAATAGATGCCTATTTTGTTGTGCGGAAATTAAGATTAGTCAGTGTTGCTAGTGCTTTTTTGTATACAAAAATAAGGAGGAAAAAAATTAGAGCCTATTTTGTTCCGAAAGAGCACATTGAATTAGATCTTCATGGAATGACAGTTGAGGAAGCTAAAAGATATTTAGAATTGAGTATAGTATTATTAATGCTAAAATAAGAATTAACAAGATTGCAAATATAATACTTAACAGAATTGCAAAGAAAGTGATATAATTACTTCCGACTTAAGGAGGTAATTGACATGATAGAAATAATAAAAGCAGAATTAAGCATTTTGAGGT
>NZ_JAWRHZ010000067.1:0-72086 GCF_040308045.1 Proteiniborus sp. | reverse complement strand
AATAGCTGGATAATAGGCGATATGGAAACAGATATTGAAGCAGGTAAAAGTGCAGGTTGTAAAACAGCAAAGATTGGAGAAGAAAGCTTAAGTTCAGATATAAATGGTAAGGATTTAGAAGAAGTAGCACAGAAAATAATACAATAAAAGGCAGGAAAAATTAAGCTTATATAGAATATACTATAAATAACACCTGCCTAAACGAAAAGTTACGCCATAAGTTGTCTGAATATTCTGCAATATGTTACACGAATTATAAAACAATTCATTGTATTTATCAAAAAAACATAGCCTACAAGCTTGTATTCGTTCTATGAAACGTTAAACTACTTATCTTTAGGAAAGAATATAAGACTCTACTATTGATTTGTTATCTAGACAAATAGGCTTGTAGAATAGTTCGCTATTACGGAAATGTTTTCAGAATACAATAATATATTCAATAATATAATATAAAAAAATTTATCAGATGTCCATCCTTGCTCTATAACTATATCAAGATATACACAGTTATAAATAGCTACAGTTGGCATAACAGTTGCAATGATAATATGTGTCAATAAGTAAGAGGGAGCTGTAACAATGAAAACAATTAACTGTAGTGATACTAAGCTTTTTTTTGTAGGACATGATACTGTAGAACTGGCAAATAAATATGGAACACCATTATATGTACTTTCTGAAGATATCATAAGACAAAGATGCAGAGAGTTAAAAACAAATTTTTTGCATAAATATAAAAATACTAAGGCAGCTTATGCAAGTAAGGCTTTTCTTACAATGACTATGTGTAAAATAATAGAAAGTGAAGGTCTGTTGCTTGATGTTGTATCAGGTGGAGAACTTTATACTGCTATGAAGGCTGAATTTCCCATGGACAGGGTTATGTTTCATGGGAACAATAAATCCTATGAAGAACTTGAAATGGCTATTGATAAAAATGTAGGAAGAATTGTAGTTGATAGCATAGATGAAATTCACATTTTAGAAGAAATAGCAAATATAAAGCAAAAGAAAGTGAAAATTTTAATTAGAGTATCACCAGGTGTAGAGGGAAAAACACATAAATACATATCTACAGGACAAAAAGATTCAAAATTTGGTATACCCTTGGTAAAAGGGATTATTGATGAAGCAGTGTGGAGAGCTATCAAATCTAATAATATAAGACTTATGGGATTTCATTTTCATTTAGGCTCAAATCTTTATGATAAGAATGTATACTCATTGGCAGTAGAAATATTAATAAATCTAATAAAATGGATCTATGACGAATTCGGTTTTGTTACAAAAGAACTTAATACTGGAGGAGGCTTTGGAATATATTATAATGAGACAGATGATGTCAAAGAACTTGCATATTATACAGATGCAATAATGACAAAAGTATCCTCATATTGCAATAAGTTAGGTATAGATATACCTACTATTATTATTGAACCTGGCAGATGGATAGTAGGAGAAGCCGGGATTACTCTTTACAGGGTAGGAACAGTTAAAGATATACCAAATGTCAGAACTTATGTAAGTGTGGATGGTGGACTACCAGACAATCCAAGACCAGCATTATATAATGCCAAATACGAGGCCATAGTTGCAAACAAATGCAACCTTAAGCCTAGCAAATTAGTAACTATTGCAGGAAAGTGCTGTGAAACAGGAGATATACTTATATGGGATTTAATGGTGCCAAATATTGAAAGGGGTGATATCCTAGCCGTTTTAAGTACAGGAGCATACAATTACTCTATGTCTAGTAATTATAATAAGCTACCGAGACCTGCCATAGTACTCTTAAGTAAAGATAAAGAGCATGTAATTGTAAGAAGAGAAACATATGATGATTTAGTTTCAAAAGAGAGTATACCAGAGGGATTGTAAAATTTTAAGGAGGGGGAAAATGAAAAGAATATTAGCCTTGATACTAGCATTACTAATGCTACTAGTTGGCTGTACAAAAGGGGAACAGAATAAACAAGTAGCTGTTGACAAACCTACAGAAGGCGAGCAATCTGAAGAGGTTACTAATATAAGTGATGTAGTACAGGAATATAGAACAGTTTATGCTGGGGAGATAACAACAATAAATTATCTAGTTACTGCAACTACTTCGGAATTTGCACTGGCAGCTAATTTTGTTGATACACTAATTGATTATGACAGATACGGAGTTCCACAGCCTTGCTTAGCTACTGAATGGAATACTTCAGATGATGGTTTAGTTTGGACATTTAAGCTTAGAGAAGGAGTTAAGTGGCTAACTCATGATGGAAAAGAATACGCAGAAGTTGTAGCCCAAGACTTTGTAGATGCTATGAAGTACATTTTAGATAGCAACAATGAGTCCAAAACTGCAAACATAGCATATTCAGTTATTAAGAATGCCGAAAAGTTCTATAATGGAGAAATTATAGATTTTAATGAAGTAGGAGTTAAGGCTTTAGATAAATATACTTTAGAATATACATTAGAAAAGCCTACTCCATATTTTCTATCTATGCTTACTTATGTATGCTTCTTTCCAGCCAATGGACAATATCTAAGTGAAGTAGGAGATAGGTTTGGCACAGATAATACTACTATGCTGTATAATGGTGCATACATCATGGAAACATTTGAACCACAAACTAGAAGAGTACTTGTAGCAAATGAGAGTTATTGGGATAAAGAAAACATTCATATCAAAAAAATCATATCTACTTACAACAAAGAAGCAGGCACATTGGCTCCAGAGCTATTATTACGTGGGGATATAGATTATGCAGACATTTCTTCATCGATTATTGATGGTTGGATGAAGGATTCTACAAAGGCAGCAATGGTGCGTCCTAATAGAACAGGATTCTATACTTACTTTTATGCTTTCAATTTTGACCCACAATTCCCTGCAGAATATGAACCGGAAAACTGGAAGAAGGCAGTAAATAATCTAAACTTTCGTAAATCGTTATTTCATGCTCTTGATAGAAAAGCTGCTATGTTAACAGCAGAGCCTTATGATCCAGAAAAGAGAATTTCCAACACTATAACTCCTAAGAATTTTGTTGATTTAGATGGCTTAGATTATACCCAGCTTGGAAGCTTATCTAACTTTGCAAATACTGACTCCTTTAATGAAAGTTTAGCACAAGAATATAGAGATAAGGCTACGGAAGAACTAAAAGGAAAGGCTACATTCCCTATTAAGGTTCTAATGCCTTATAATACAGGTTCCACTGAATGGGCAAATCGTGCACAAGTAATAGAGCAGCAGATGGAAAATCTATTAGGAACAGACTATATAGATATAATCATAGACCCTAAACCACCTACAGGCTTCTTAAAAGAAGTAAGGCGTTCTGGAAATTATGCATTCTTAGAGTGTAACTGGGGACCAGACTACGCTGACCCTGAAACATATACAGATCCTTTCTATCCTGGAGGAACTTATAACTGGCCTGAGTTAGCAGAAGGCTATGTTGAAGCCAATGGAAATACTAAGTATCAGAATATGGTAGATGCTGCTAAGGAAGAAGTATTAGATATAGAAAAACGTTATAATCTATTTGCTGAAGCAGAGGCGTTTTTCATAGACCAAGCTTTTGTAATACCATATGCATTAGGTGGAGGTGGTTACTCAGCTTCCAAGTTAAATCCATTTGAGTCACCATATTCACCATTTGGAGTCTCTGCTGAAAGATTTAAAGGACAGAAGATTATGGAGAAACCTATGAATTCAGAAGAATTTAGTGCAGAACTTATAAAATGGGAAAAAGAGCGAGCTGAAGCTTTAAAGGCAGCTAGGAATTAGACCAGTTGCTGAACAGTAGTTAAACGGTAGTTAAGCGGTAGTTTAACGGTAGTTAAGCAATCGTTAAACTACCGTTATACCATCGCTACACTATTGTTACACTATCGTTAAACTATTGTTAAATTATGTTAAAAGGGGGAGGGATATGATAAAGTACTCACTTAAAAGACTATTTCAATCTTTAATCACACTACTTATTATTATTACAGTAGTGTTTCTTCTAATGAGGCTTATGCCTGAGGAGGGGTACTTTGGAAGTGGATATGAAAAATTAGACGAAACACAGAAAGAAGCAATCTTAACTAGCATGGGACTTAGAGACCCTTTGCATATACAATTAGGTAATTTTTATAAAGCTCTTTTATCAGGAGATTTAGGTACATCAATAATCTATAGACCTAAAGTACCTGTCACAGAAATACTTAAAACTAAAATTCCTTACTCATTATATTTTGGCTTAGCAGCTATGGGAATATCTCTTTTTGCAGGAATTTTCCTAGGAATAGTTATGGCACGAAGTAAAAGTAAACTTTGGGATAAACTTGGCACAGGATATATTGTGTTCATAAATGCTGTTCCTGCGGCAGTATATTATTTGTTTTTGCAGCTATATGTTACAGATATTTTTAAACTTCCAATTCTATTTAGTCCTGACAAGCCTGTTAGTTGGATTTTACCAGCTATCTCCATGTCCTTAGGTAGTACAGCTTCTTATGCAATGTGGATGAGACGTTATATGGTAGATGAAATAAACAAAGATTATGTAAGGTTAGCAAGAGCAAAAGGATTAAGAGATAAAGGTATTATGGTAAAGCATGTTTTTAGAAATGCCTTCGTTCCTATGGCTCAGTACTTACCCACATCATTACTATACACCATTTCAGGTTCTATTTATATAGAGTCTCTATACTCAATTCCTGGTATGGGTGGATTATTAGTTGATGCTATACAAAGACAAGACAACTCATTGGTGCAGGCTTTAGTTCTTATATATTCTTCGATAGGTATAATCGGTTTATTATTAGGAGATATACTTATGGCAGTCTTTGATCCTCGAATAAACCTACAGAAAAAGGAGGGTGCTAGATAATGGGTAGTAAAACAATAAATAAATTGGCAGATAGTTTAAATGAAAATTTATTTGAATTTGCAGGATATGATGATGAAGCAGCTAAACGTGCAGGCTATTCTAACTATTCTTATTGGCGCTCTACTTGGCAGGTTTTTACTCAAAATAAAATTGCAGTATTTTTGCTAGTACTAATTATAATAATTTTGGCATTTACAATAATTCAACCATATTTACCAGGTCAAAAGCTTCCCACTAAAATATATATTGATGAAAGCACAAAAATGCAGCTTAGAAATCATCAGCCAGATATTGAATTCTGGTTCGGAACTAACTCTATTGGACAGGATCTTTGGTCTCGTATATGGAGTGGTACAAGGACATCACTACTAATAGGAATAGTAGTAGGATTATGGGAAGCAATAGTTGGGATTATGATAGGAGCTTTATGGGGATATGTAAGACGCTTAGACCGTGCAATAACTGAGATTTACAATGTTATAAACAATGTACCTACTACTATTATTCTAATACTCCTAACATATATAATGCGGCCTAGCTTAACTACAATGATTTTTGCAATGTGCATGACAGGATGGTTAGGCATGGCACGTTTTGTACGTAATCTTATAGTAATTATTAGGGATAGAGAATATAATTTAGCATCAAAATGTTTAGGTACTCCAACTAGAAGAATTATAACTAAAAATTTACTTCCCTATTTAGTTTCGGTTATTATGCTTAGAATGGCACTAGCTATTCCAGCAGCAATAGGATACGAAGTTTTCCTAACATATATTGGTCTTGGCTTACCAGTTAGCATTCCATCTCTAGGTAACTTGATTAACGAGGGCAGGGCTCTTATGATGGATTCATCCTTACGTTATCAGTTGATTTTTCCAGCCATAGTTCTTTCTATTATTACTATATCATTTTATGTAATGGGTAATGTGTTTGCAGATGCAGCAGATCCAAGAAATCATGTTTAGGAGGTGCACTATGGCAGACAAAAAAGTTATTTTATCAGTAAAAGACCTAGTAGTTAAATTTAAACTACGAGGAAGGGTTTTAACAGCAATAAGAGAAGCATCTCTTGATCTTTATGAAGGTGAGAGCCTAGCAATAGTCGGGGAATCTGGCTCAGGAAAATCTGTATTTACTAAAGCTTTTATGGGACTTTTAGACAGTAATGGATGGATAGATAGTGGAAGCATAATTTATAATGGAGAAAATATAGCAAAATTCAGAAAAGAAGATGATTGGATAAAAATCAGAGGTAAAAAAATAGCTATGGTTTTTCAAGACCCTATGACATCCTTGAATCCTCTTAAAATTATAGGCAAACAAGTTCAAGAAGCAGTTGAGCTGCATCAAGGCATAAAGAAGGAAGAGGCAAAAAAAATAGTAATCGAAATATTAAATGATGTAGGCATACCAGAACCTGAAAAAAGATATAATCAATATCCACACGAGTTTTCTGGAGGAATGAGGCAAAGAGTTGTTATAGCCATAGCAGTAGCTTGTAGACCAAATATACTTATTTGTGATGAGCCTACTACTGCATTAGATGTGACAATACAAGCTCAAATACTTAGTCTTTTGAAAATGTTAAAAAAGAAATATAATTTAACTACTATATACATTACTCATGATTTGGGAGTTGTGGCAAATGTAGCAGATAGAATAGCTGTTATGTATGCTGGTGACATTGTAGAGATTGGAACCTGTGAAGAAGTCTTTTATAATGCACAGCATCCATACACCTGGGCACTGCTCTCATCACTTCCTCAGCTAGGTGTTAAAGGAGAGCCTTTACATTCGATAAAAGGTACACCTCCAAATCTATTTCATGAAATAAAAGGAGATGCTTTTGCTCCTAGAAATCCAAGAGCCCTTAAAATTGATTTTGTAGAAAGGCCACCTTATTTTACAGTAAGCCCTACTCATAAAGCAAAGACTTGGCTATTAGATTCACGTGCTCCAAAAGTTGACCCACCTGAATCCATTAAAATACTTCGCCAGCAATGGGGGTTGAGCGAAAATGCTTAATAATGATAGAGAAATATTATTAGAAGTTAAGAACCTTCGTGTGGAATTTGGTAAAAGAAAAAGGAACAAATTTGTAGCCGTAAATGATGTCAGCTTTCATATATATAAAGGAGAAACCTTTGGCCTTGTAGGAGAATCTGGCTCAGGGAAAACTACTATAGGAAGAGCTATTATCAGATTAAATGAAACTGCTGGTGGAGAAATATACTTTAAAGGACAGAAAATAAATGGAGATATAGACAAAGAATTAGACAAAGAATTGACTAGAAAAATTCAAATGATATTTCAAGATCCTATGTCTTCTCTAAATGAAAGAGCAAAAGTAGATTATATAGTTTCAGAAGGCTTATATAATTTGAAGAATTATAAAAGTGAAGGAGAAAGAAAAGAAAAAGTTGAAAAGGCTCTTTTAGATGTTGGATTGTTGCCTGAATTTTTGAGCCGTTTTCCTCATGAGTTTTCAGGTGGGCAAAGACAGAGGATTGGAGTTGCTAGAACCTTAGTTATGGAGCCAGAGCTAATAATAGCTGACGAGCCAATATCAGCATTGGATGTATCTATTAGAGCACAAGTACTAAATCTTTTATCAGAGCTTCAAAAAAAGAAAGGATTAACGTATCTTTTCATAGCTCATGACTTATCTGTTGTACGCTTTATAACAGATAGATTAGCAGTAATTCATAAAGGAAAAATAGTGGAAATGGCAGATACAGAGAAGCTTTTTAGAAATCCACTACATCCTTATACACGTGCACTTTTATCTGCTATACCATTGCCAGATCCTAGGGCAGAAAAGAACAAAGTATTAGAGGTATATGATCCAAGCATACATGATTATAAGAATAATTCCCCAAAATGGATAGAGATAGAAAAAGGGCACTTTGTCTTAGGTAACGACAAAGAACTTGAAGAATATGGTAAAATACTAGGGAGAAATTAATATGCTGAGAGTAGTGAGAGGTGAGCAAAAATGAAATTAGCTTTAGTAACTAGTACAATAGCCCCTTTAATGTCAGAACCAAGATTTAGTACAGAAAAAGCAGATGAGGCTCTATGTGGCATGATTCTAGAGATTCTAGAGAAACTTCCCAATGGTTGGTATCATTGTATGACAAGCTATAGATACAAAGGATATGTTCATGAAAGCTATATATCTATAGATACAGAAAAGACTAATAAGTGGAAGGAAGAAGCCAAAAACATAATTAATCATAGATATGTAGATGTTATGGCTGCGCCTAAATATCAGTCTTATGCTATTCATAATGTTGTTAGAGGTTCAATAATTAAATTAACTGATAAAACTTTTGATGTATGGTCAAAGATAATATTACCAGATGGCAGAGAAGGATGGGTAAAGTCAATATATATAGGAAAATACTTAACTTCCCATAAGAACATACAGGAGGAAGTGTTAAGAAATAACCTAGTTAATACTGCACTAGATTACTTAGGAACCCAATATAGATGGGGTGGCAAATCACACCTTGGTATAGATTGTTCAGGCTTATGCTCTATATCATACTTTATAAATGGCTCAATTATATACAGAGATGCTCAAATAAAAGATGGATTTGACATGAGAGAAATACCTAAAGAAAAATTTAAAAAAGGAGATCTGATTTTTTTCCCTGGTCATGTTGCTATGTATTTAGGTGACCATAAATACATACATTCTTCTTCAAGTAACAATGGAGTACGGATTAATAGCTTAAATCCAGATCATCAAGACTATAAAGAAGATTTGGCAAAAACCATAATCAAATGTGGTTCTATTTTCTAAACGAGCATTAGCCTAACTTTGCTTAGATGTCTATAAATAGGGGGTATGCCAATGGATAATTATAAGAACTTTAAGAATTTAAAAGAAATTTCGTTTAGGGAGATAAATCTTATCAATAAAGATGAAGACTTCTATAATGGATTTGGTAGAGATGTATATATAAACAATAAAAGAGAAATAATGCTAGAAGAAAATAATCTAGAAGGCACATATGAATCTCCAATAATAAATACTTTAGTCTTTAAAGACTTAATAGGTTCTTGGAATGCAGAAGCTGCTAATAATAGTGAAATAGAATTTTTCATCCAGGTTAAGCAGGGAGAAGAGTGGTCAAGATGGTTTTCCTATGGCAAGTGGTGGTCTAGTGGCAACATTGGAAGCATAAATAATCAATACGATCATGTGGCCATTATGGACGTAGATTTAATTAAGGTATTATCAGAACATGGAGCCAATGCCTTTAGATATAAAATAAATCTTAAAAGAGAAAGCATAACTATTACAAGTCCTAAAGTAAAGTTAATAGCAATTACTTTAAACTTAAATAAAATAGAATTACAAGCCTACAAAATTGACAGGGATTGGGAAATGGAGTTAGACCTGCCTCAGCGCTCTCAAATGATTGTCCCTAATATAGGTAATGTAATCTGTAGCCCTACAGCCTTGTCAATGGTTTTGGAATATTATGGATATGTCGAGGAAACTAAAAAAGTAGCAAAGGGTGTATTTGATAATGGCGCAGGGATTTATGGAAACTGGTCATACAATGTAGCCTATGCAGGCTCAAAAGGTTTCATTGCATATGTGGCAAGATTCACTGATTTAGATCAAATAAAGGCTATGATTAGCCAAGGGAAACCCCTAGTCGCTTCCATAAGGACTAATGCTGCAGAAGAGCTTCAAGGGGCACCGCAGGCTTATCCAAGTGGACATTTAATAGCCATAAGAGGATTTATGATAAAAGATGGAATTGAATATATTATAGTAAATGACCCAGCAGCATTAGACGATGAAAGTGTTAGAAGAGAATATTTAAGTGAACAGTTTCTAAAGGCTTGGAATGGTGTTGTGTATTGTGTGTTTCCGAGGAATCAGACAATTGAGAATTAAAAACCCAAACTATCATTTTGAGACGAACAGTATAAGCTGACATGCATTTTGTCATCCTGAACGAATGTTGAGGCTATGCATTAGAAAGCTATGTATAATAATTGTTCAACAACGATCTAACTACTGTTCAACTATTGTTCCACAGCTGTTCAAAATCATAAAAGGGAGGAAATATAATGAAAATTTTTATATCTGTAGATATGGAAGGAATATGGGGAGTAGCTTCACCAGCTCATGTAAACAGTGATACAAGTGAATATCAACGCATGAGAAAGCTTATGACAAAAGAAGCCAACATAGTAATTGAAGAAGCCTTTAAAAATGGAGCTACAGAAGTAATAGTAAATGATTCACATGATAATATGGATAATTTGTTAATAGAAGAATTAGACCCAAGGGCTCAGCTAATAAGCGGCTCTCCAAAGCCACTGAGCATGATGCAGGGTATAGACAATACCTTTGACGGCATTATTTTCATAGGTTACCATACAAGATGTGGTACACCAAATGGAGTATTTAATCATACATATATGGGGACAACAATATCTAGAATATTCATAAACAGAAAAGAAGTTGGAGAATGTGGAATAAATGCAGGAGTTGGAGGATATTTTGGAGTACCTGTAATAGCTATTGCGGGAGATGATTTGTTGGCATCTCAGGCTCTAGAAGAAATAGGAGGCATAGAAACTATAGTAGTTAAAAAAGCTGTAGGCAGATATGTGGCGCACAATCTATCCTACAACGACTTAAAGAAAACATATGAGCAAAAGCTAAAAAAAGTATTTTTAAATATTGGAGATTATCCAATAGTAGAATACGAAGGGAATATTACTATGGATATAGAATTTATGATAGAGGTTAAGGCAGAAAATGTAATGCTATTACCACAGGCTAAAAGAATTAATGAAAGAACAATTAGAATAGAATCAGAGGACTATCTAGAACTATTTATGTTGTTTAGAACATGCATGGTTTTAGCAGGAGCTATTCGATAGATTATAATTATTCAAGGGGGTGACCAAGTAGTCATTCCTTTTTAATTTGTAATCTTATCTATTAATATTTATTAAAATACTAACAGAGTGATTGAATATTAGAATGTTTTATTATAATATCTAAATTAAAGGAATTTTAACACCTAGAAATTTGTTAGAACTTTCGATATTAAAGGAAGGAGAAATTACTATGAGGAAAGAGAAAATAAAAAGAATCATCATTACAGTTTTAGCAATAGCTGTGTCATTGATTACAATAGAAAGGCTCTATAATAGCAGAGCTGAATTTCAGACAACTGCAAAAGATGCAACGTATTATGGAATATTAGATGCAAAATATACTTCTAGGGAAAAGTCAAAAGATTTTGAGTTTTTGCATAATCTTTTAGAAGAAAATTATCCTTTCTTTAGAGTAAACGAAAGACTAAATAATATAAATTGGTTGGAAAATAAAAATAGGTATAAAAGAATAATAAGAAATACGGAAAATGATGCTGAATATTTTGTGGCTTTAAACAATATATTAAAAGAATTAGATGATGATAATACATATATTTTGACAGGAGATTTATATAGGCGTAATTATAAACATTATTTTCCTAACAGGCGCGAAATCTTTCATTATGAAAGGTCTATTGCTAGATACGACTTTGATGGTGATATAGGGAATATACAACTAGACCCCAATAATAACTTTATATTTCATAATGGACCTGTTTTAGAGACTAAAGTATTAATAGAGGACAAATTAGCATATATGAAAATTGAGGCAATGTCTTATTATCATATTGATGAAGACTATCTTAAAATAAAAAGCTTTTTAAAGGAAGTAGAAGATTATGATAAGCTTATTATAGATATAAGAGGTAATTCTGGTGGATGTGATGAATATTGGACAAATATTGTACAACTGCTAATTGACGATGTACATAGTGCTGAGTACTATTCATTTTTTAAACAAAATGCTAAAACAGTATATGATATTTTTAAAGTTCCTTCTATCTATACAATAAGGGACTTAGATGAGAAAGTTCTACAGCAATTTCCACCAGAAATAAAGACAGATTTTAACTTTTATAAAATTAACCAAGTTCAAATTGCTCCTAAGGAAAATGTGAAATTCAGAGGTAAGGTTTATTTATTAGTAGATAGGGAGGTTTATTCATCTGCTGAAAAGTTTGCAGCTTTTTCTAAAGATACAGGCTTTGCTACTTTAGTTGGAGAGACTACAGGTGGAGGTATGACTTTTGCAGATGTTCCAATGACTTACATGCCATTAAGTGGATTCATAGTTAATTATAGTAGGGAATTAGTTCTAAATGCTGATGGTTCCATAAATATGGAAACAAAGACTATTCCACATATGGTAGTAGATGATTCTATTCCTAATGAGGATTTTAATAAGGATAAATGTATTCAAGCAGTTATAGAAGATAAGATATAAGAAAAGCGTTCACAGCGAAACGAGGTGCGAAAATGCTTATTGAAAGTATACATTCCTGCTATGCAGATACAAAAGCAAATGTATCTGTAGTTTTAAAAGACTTAACTAATGATAAATGGATTTATACATTAGACGAAAATAGAGCTGTTTCATCTGCTAGTACTATAAAGATACTTATAATGATAGAGGCATTAAGGCAAGTTTTAGAAGGAAAACTCCAGCTTAATGATAAAATAAAAATAAAAGAAGAAGATAAGGTTAATTTTAGTATAATAAAAGACTTAACTATAGATGTATATAACTATATAGATATCATAACTCTTATGATAATAGTAAGTGACAACACTGCTACTAATATAATAATCGATTTATTAGGCTATGATAATATTAATAATACAGCAGAAAAGTTAGGCCTTAAAAACACTAAACTATCTAGGAAGATGATGGACTTTAAATCTATAAAAGAAGGAAGAGAAAATTATACTAGCGCCATGGATATGGCAATATTGATGGAAAACATATATAAAAAACAGATAATATCTCCAGATATGTGTGATTTAATGATAGATATATTAAAAAAGCAAAAATACAAAGACTGTCTAGGTAGATTTCTTTTAGAAGATGTAGATATAGCTCACAAAACTGGTGGACTTAAGAATCTAAGCCATGATGTAGGAATATTCTATTTAGATAATATAGACTATCTCTTAGGTGTATTTGTTACAGAAGCAGAGAGTGATATAGAAGCTAAAGAGATAGTCGGGAAGGTTTCTAAAGTGGTTTTTGATTATTTTCGAAAAAGCTTCGAAGCATCATAAGATAGCCTTATGAAATCCATTTAACAGAAAGTTTACACTAAAGAAATTAGGGAATTCCTATGGGTTATAAAGTAGGGGACTATGACTAAAAAGTCATAGTCTCTTATTTTTAATCTACTATTTCATTAAAGGCCATCTCAAATAATTTCTTCAGGTGCTCTTTATTTGTTGTATAATAGTAACGATTATTAAAGCTAGGCTCGAAATTTAATATACCTAAGTCAAGTAGTAAATTTAAATGATAAGATAATGTAGCAGTAGTTAGATTAAAATAATCTGCCAACTCTTTATTATACCAAGGACGTTTACTCGTAATCTTTATTATTTCTAGTCTTTTTTCATCTGAAAGTGCTTTAAATAAAGCTTTGCATTTTTCCTGGTTTAATTTATTTTCAAATCTGTGCTCAATTGTATGACCGAAGAATAATATAAATACATCATCAATGATATAGTGAAATAATCCTATATCAACATAGAAACTAACAAACATTCTTAGGGCCTTATCTTCCACAACGATTTTTGAATAGTCTCCTATACCAATAGTATTCAAAAAATATAAAGGGTCTTCATGAAATAGTTTATTATGTTCTATGCATCTTCTATCCATAATGTCATAAACTTTGTCTTCATAAGGCTTATAATATAGTTCATAAAAAGTTTTAAAGGCTTCTATTACCTTATTCTTAAATTCCTCTGGATGATTTTTAATTTGCATAAAAAGTGAAGATATCTCTTCATTGTATAAGCTTATTAAAGCATTTTTAATTATTTCATTTTCACTTTCAAAGGGCATATCTAGGTTATAATTTTCAAAAATAGTTTGAATTATTTTTATACTACCTATATCCTTTAAAGATTTTATTAGCTCTTGCGGACCATTTAAATCTTTTTTTACAGCCAATTCAAAGCAAAAGTCTAATACCCCTGGCACTTTTGCTACTATAAAAACTATATCATTTCTCAAAAAAGGCGAAATATTTTCATCTACATGCTTTAACCAGTCCTTTACGTACTTACTTGGAGAAAAATCTAATAAGCCCTTTGACAAATCCCCTTGAAGTTCCTTACTATTCCAATTATTTTGCTGCTGCTTATTGGTTCCATATTTAAATACGGCCCCAATAAATTCTATTGCCTTGTTATATTCTATTTTATACTCCACCCTTTTTCCTCCCTAAATATTTATTCTATGGTAACATAATACAATATTGAAAAAAATAAATCAATGCCATGTCATTAGAAAACATTCTAATAACATAAGAAAATCATTGAACGCTCTCAAAATTTAGTATATAATAATTTGTGAAAATGTTAACGAAATTATTATTAAATTAAAGAAGGATAGGCTTGAGAATGAATAATAAGAGAATCACAAGATTTAGTATGCTTATTTTAGTAATAATGCTATCCTTAAGCAAATTAACAGGTTCTTCTAATAATGATGAATATATAACAACAGCAAATGAAGCATCTATTACGGAATAATCGAAACTAATTACTATTGAAAAAACAGTTATAGAAGATTAAAGTTGTTAACAAGATCAGGTAGAAATTTAACGAAAATATTGTTAGAAAAATATTGACTAATGTTAGAAAATATTCTATACTTGAAAATAAGATACATAAATATCTTTATATTAAAGTCAGACTTGGCAGAAAGCTACCATATTTAGGGTTAAGAGAAATTTTTCTTGCCCAAAAAATTAAAATGGAGGGACAGTACATGAATATGAAAAAGTATTTATCTCTAGCTATTGTATTAGTATTACTCCTAACAACTCTTGTTGGTTGTGGGGAAAACGATTCCGATGTTGATGTTTCAAAACAAGGAGCTGAAGGCGAACAATCTACAAATCAAGAACAAGGAACTAAAAAAGAAATTGACAGTGAACAATATTTAAATTTAATTTTAGTGGCTGAGCCAAGTACACTAGACCCATCTAAAGGCGCAGATATGTATTCAAATGGAGTACTTAACAACGTACTAGAGCCACTTACAAGACTGGAAGAAAAAGAGGAAAATGGGAACTTTGTTAACTTCATTGCACCAGCTGGTGCTGAGTCTTGGGAATCTAATGAAGAAGGTACTGTTTGGACATTTAAAATAAGAGACAATATGTGGTCAGATGGGCAACCTGTAAGAGCACAAGACTATGAATATGGTATTAAGAGATCACTAGCTCAAGAAACAGCATCTCCATATGCATTTTTATTAGAGTCTATTAAAAATGCAACTAAGGTTAACCGTGGTGAGCTTCCAGTAGATGAGCTTGGAGTTAAATCAATAGACGAGAAGACTCTTGAAATAACTCTTGAATCTACAACTCCATACTTCTTAGAGCTAACTTATCAAAGAGTTACTCTACCACAAAGAGAAGATATAGTTAAACAACATGGTGACAAATATGGTTCAGAGCTTGATACATTAGTTTATAATGGACCATTTACACTAACAACATGGGCTCACAATAGTGAACTAATTCTTACTAAGAATGATAATTATTGGGACAAAGATACAGTAAAATTACAAAACATTAACCTTAAAATAATACAAGATGAAAATGCTGTCTATAACTCTTTAGCTAATGGTTCTGTTGACCAGGCAGGTGCTAATAGACCAGAATGGAAAGAAAAATTTATGGCAGATGAAAACTTAGATCATATTGAAATAATTAATCCTACTACCTTCTTTATATTCTTCAATACTCAAGATGAAGTATTTAAAAATGCTAATATAAGAAAAGCTTTCTCCGCTGCTATTAATAGAGAAGAGTTAGCTAATGTTATTTTCGATGGAGTTAACGTACCAGCTCAAGGTTGGGTTCCACCAAGTATATCAATTGGCGACCAAGAATATCGTTCTGTTGTTGAAGAACCAGTTAAAACACTAGTTAATGATAATCCAGATCCTAAAGCTCTATTAGCTAAAGGATTAGAAGAACTAGGTTTAGACCCAGATCCAGCTAAGCTTACTGTAAAGATTAGTTTAGGTGGAACAGATCAATGGTTTAGAACTTATGGTGAATATTTACAACAAATGTATATTAAAAACCTAGGAGTTAATCTTGAAATAGAAACACTTGACTGGCCAGTATTTAATGCAGCAGCTGAAAAAGGTGAATTTCAAATAGGCTATATGGCATGGGGAGCAGACTTTAACGATCCAATATCAATGCTTAGCTTATTGAAATCAGATGCAGGTGCGATAGCAACTGGTTGGGCAAGTGATAGATATGATGAGCTTATAAATTTAGCAACTAAAGAAATGGATCAAACTAAACGTTTAGAATACTTTAAAGAAGCTGAAAAGATATTATTATATGACGAAGCAGCATTAGCGCCAGTAGTATATCCAAGATCAAATGTATTTAGATATAAATATGTTCATGATTTAGGAGTTACACCATTTGGTACTCAAGGATATAAATACTCATACACTCAAGGCAGATAGGAAAAGTACTTTAATAGCAGTTTGTGGGCTGTGCCTATAAACTGCTATTTTATCAAATAGGGTAAGGAGGAAGATTATGAGCAGGTATATTATAAAAAGAGTTGGTTATATGCTGCTTACTTTATGGATTATCACAACGCTGACATTTTTCTTGATGCATAGCATACCTGGTGATCCACTGGCACATATGGCTAAAAATTTACCAGAGCAAATTAAAATTAACTATTATAAAAAATATGGTCTAGATCAGCCTGTTCTTGTACAGTATGGTAAGTTTATGAAAAATATACTTACAGAGGGTAACCTAGGAGAGTCATTAAGATATCCTGGTAGATCAGTTACTAATACTATATTAAAAAATGCTAAGGTATCAGGAAGACTAGGTCTACAGGCAATAGCTATCGGAGTAACTATAGGTATTACACTTGGTATAGTAGCAGCATTAAACAGAAATAAATGGCCTGATTATTTAGTTATGTTTATTGCGATTTTAGGAGTTACTGTTCCAATGTTTATTATTGCAGCACTACTTCAATATGTATTTACCGTTAAATTTGAGCTGCTACCAACTACTGGTTGGGGTAAGTTCAAGCATACAATACTTCCTACAGCTGCTATGTGTCTAGGCTCTATAGCTACATATGGAAGATATATGCGTTCAAATGTACTAGAGGTAATAAATCAGGATTATATACTTACAGCACAAGCTAAGGGTGTTACTCCATTTAATGTTGTAAGAAAACACGTACTTAGAAATGCTATACTTCCTGCAATTACAATTCTTGGACCACAAATTGCTGGTGTTTTTACAGGTTCTTTTGTAATTGAAAGAATATTTGGTATTCCTGGCTTAGGATTTTACTATATAAATTCTATTAATGATAGAGATTTTACTATGATTATTGGTACTACAGTTTTCTATGCAGCATTATTTGTAGTTTCTCAACTAGTGGTAGATTTACTTTATGGGGTTGTAGATCCTAGGATCAGAGTTTCTAAAAACAGCAGATAGGAGGGCTTAGAACATGGAAAGTATTTCAACAAATAAATTTAGAAAAGTTGGCATAGATGCTTCATCAGCTGAGACAATTGCTCGACCAAGTATGAGCTATTGGCAGGATGCTTGGAGAAGGTTAAAAACCAATAAAGTTGCTATGCTGGCTATTGCAATACTTTTATTTATAGTGATTATGACGATAATAGGACCACATATAAATGGTTACAAATATGAAAAATTGATTGAAGACGAAAATGGCATTATCATGAAGAATGTGAAACCAAATTCTGAGCATTGGTTTGGAACAGATACCTTAGGTCGTGACATGTTCTCTAGAGTTTGGCAAGGAGGACGAGTATCTATAATTATAGGTATTACTGGTGCTTTAATAGCAACTGTAGTAGGTAGTATTTATGGCGCTATAGCAGCTTATTTTGGTGGAAAAGTCGATACAATTATGATGAGAATCGTTGAGGTTCTAATTTCTATACCTTACCTAATAGTTGTTATATTAATTTCTATAATTACAGATAGCAAAAGCCTAGGCACTATGCTTGTATCTTTAACCCTAACTGGTTGGTGTGGTATGGCAAGACTTGTTAGAGGGCAAATGCTACAGATAAAGCAACAAGAATATATTATGGCAGCAGAAGCATTGGGTGTTAGACCATGGAACATAATTACTAAACACCTAATACCAAACTCTCTTGGGATAATTCTAGTTTCTATTACATTTGATATTCCAGGCTATATATTCTCAGAAACCTTCCTATCCTATATAGGGCTAGGTATTCAAGCACCAAATACTTCTTGGGGTGCATTAGCTTCAGCAGCACAGCAAAACTTTATCTTCTATCCTTATCAAATGTTTTTCCCAGGACTTATGATTGCTTTGACTATGTTGTCATTTACATTATTAGGTGATGGACTTAGAGATGCTCTAGATCCTAAACTAAGACAATAAGGAGGAGCGACTATGGACAAGATATTAGATGTTAAAGATTTAAATATATCATTTCATACTTATGCAGGTGAAGTAAAAGCTGTAAGAGGTATTAGTTTTGACCTAGAAAGAGGAGAGACGTTAGCTCTTGTAGGAGAGTCTGGCTGTGGAAAGACTGTTACAGCAAAAGCTATTTTAAGATTATTAAAGGAACCACCTGCAGAAATAAAGCCTAGCTCACAGATTTTATTTGATGGTGAAAATGTTATAAATATGAGCAAGAAGAGATTAGGTTCTTTTAGAGGAGAAGATGTAAGTATGATCTTCCAAGATCCTATGACCTCTCTAAACCCTACTATGACTGTAGGCAAGCAAATCATGGAAGCCTTAAAGATACACAAGAAAATGAATAAAAGAGAGGCAGAAGCAGAGTCTATTAGACTTCTTGAATTAGTTAATATACCAAATGCAAGGGAAAGAATAAAGGCATACCCTCATGAGCTATCTGGAGGAATGAGACAGAGGGTAATGATTGCAATAGCGCTGTCTTGTAACCCAAAGATTCTTATAGCTGATGAGCCAACTACTGCTCTTGACGTTACTATTCAAGCACAGATTATGGACTTGCTTAATGAATTAAAAGTGAAGTTTAATACAGCAATTATCCTTGTAACTCATGACCTTGGAGTAGTTGCAAACTTTGCTGACAGAATCCAAGTTATGTATGCAGGTAGCATTATAGAAACAGGAACTAAGAGAGAGATTTTCTATAACAGTCAACACCCATATACTTGGGCCTTATTAAATTCTGTACCAAGACTTGATACTAAGAGCAAAGAGGAGCTATATTCCTTAGGTGGTACCCCACCTGATTTAATACTTCCTTTACAAGGATGTCCATTTGCGTCTAGATGTGAACATGCAATGGAAATATGCTTAGAAGAAAAACCTGAAGTAACTGTATTATCTAGCACTCATAGACTATCTTGCTGGCTTCAGCATCCAGATGTACCTAAAGTAGAAAGACCTAAGTCATTGAGAGGTGAAATATATGAGTAATAATAACTTAATAGAAGTAGTAGATTTGAAAAAACACTTTCAAGTAGGCAGAAATGCAACATTAAAGGCAGTAGATGGAGTGTCATTTAACATAAAAAAAGGTGAGACATTAGGTTTGGTAGGAGAGTCAGGATGTGGAAAAACTACTTGTGGTAGAACCATACTAGGCATTTATAAAACAACAGGTGGACATGTTTATTTTGATGGAAAAGATGTTCACTCTATGAATCGCAGTGAAAAATTAAATTTTAAAAGTAGAGCTCAGATTATATTTCAAGACCCTTATGCTTCATTAGACCCTAGAATGACCATAGGTGATATTATTGCAGAGGGTATGGATGTTCATCTCAGTTTTCGCCCTGCAGAAAGACGTGAAAAAATAGAGGACCTGCTTAATAAGGTAGGGCTAAACTCTGAGCATAGATTAAGATTTCCTCATGAGCTTTCTGGCGGACAAAGACAGAGAATAGGCATAGCAAGAGCCTTGGCGGTAGAACCAGAATTTATAATGTGTGATGAGCCTATTTCTGCATTAGACGTATCTATTCAGGCACAAATAGTTAATTTGCTGATTAAGCTACAAAAGGAAATGGGATTAACATATTTATTTATTTCTCATGATTTATCAATGGTTAAACACATTTCAGATAGAGTAGGTGTTATGTATTTAGGTTCAATGGCTGAATTAGCTAGCAATAAGGTTTTATATGAAAAGCCGTTGCATCCTTATACTCAAGCTTTGATTTCTGCAATACCAATACCAGACCCAGAAGTAGAAGAAAAGAGAAATAGAATTAAGCTTGAAGGAGAAGTACCAAGTCCTATTAATCCACCAGAAGGATGTAAATTTAGGCAAAGATGTATGTATGCTGAAGATATATGTGGCAAAGTAACCCCAATACTAAAGGAAGTAGACAAGGATCACTTTGTTGCTTGTCATCTATTTTAAACGCACAGGGAAGCAAAGATTCTATAATTTGCACTTCTAGTAAAATGCGTTTTAACAAAAACTTTCACTGAATTCAGAGTTCTTATTGAAGCTTTTGTTAATTAAGTGGACAGATTAAGGGGGCAATAAAATGTTAAGTAAAGCAACTATAGAGGATATATTTAATGTAGCCTTATCAAGTGGTGGAGATTTTGCAGAAGTATTTATAGAAGACAATTATTCTACAGAAATAGCCACTGTAGGAGGACATATTGAAAGAGGTATGAGCGGTAGAGACTATGGAATAGGTATCAGAATATTTAATGGCCTAAATAGTATGTATGCCTATACCAATGATCTATCAAAGGATAATTTAATAAACATAACTAAAAAGGCATCAAAAACACTTAAAAGAGCTCAAAAAGACTTAGTATTTAACTTTGATAAATTAGTAGAGCCTAACAATCATAAATATAGCATATTACCAAGTAATGTAGATTTGTCAAAAAAGATTGCTCTCATGAAAAGAGCTACAACTGCTGCAAAAAACTATGATGAGCTAATATCTCAAGTAACTGTAAATTATTTAGATCAAGAGCAAAATGTACTTATAGCAAATACAGAAGGAATATTTGTAGAGGATAAAAGAGTAAGAACTAGGATGTTAATCCTAGTAGCAGCGGAGCATGGAGGGCAAATGGAAACAGGTTATATAGGACCAGGTGCTTTAATGGGATTGGAATTTTACGACACAATAAATATTGAAGATTATGCAAGGGAAGCAGCTAGAACTGCTAAGACCATGGTACTTGCAGATTACAGTCCAGCAGATGTTATGCCAGTAGTAGTTGACAATGGATTTGGAGGACTAATGTTCCACGAAGCTTGTGGTCATAGTCTAGAGGCTTCGTCAGTTGCAAAGGGGCTCTCAGTATTTTCCAATAAATTAGAAGAACAAATTGCTTCAAGCATAGTTACTCTAGTTGATGATGGCTCTATTACTAATTCATGGGGCTCCCTTGGAGTAGATGATGAAGGTAAAAGAACTCAAAAGAATATACTTATTGAAAATGGAATTTTAAAGAGCTATATGGTAGACAAGTTAAATGGCAGAAGAATGGGAGTTGAGCCAACAGCATCAGGACGAAGACAAAATTATCGCTTTGCACCAACTTCTAGAATGACTAATACTTATATAGATAACGGAAGTAGCACAAGAGAAGAAATAATAGCAAACACTGAGTACGGATTATTTGCAAAATATTTAAGTGCAGGTTCTGTAAACCCTGCTACTGGAGACTTTAACTTCTCCCTTTCAGAAGCTTACTTAATTGAAAATGGAAAGATAACTAAGCCTGTTAAAGGTGCTACTCTAATTGGAAATGGTAGCAAGATTCTTCAGGATGTAGATATGGTAGCTAACAACCTTCGAATAGGACAGGGCTATTGTTATGCAGCTAGTGGAGCATTATTTATTGGAGCAGGACAGCCTACCATTAGAGTAAAATCAATGACTGTAGGTGGAAGGGAGGAAGCATAATGGATATAGAATTATTATTCAATAAAGGGAAAAAACACGAAATCAAAGATATGGAAGTCTTTATTGTGAAAAACTCATCTACTGGCTTCAATATTTATGAAGGGAATCTAGAAGGATATAAAATAGCAGAGGAAAGAGCCCTATCTCTTAGGGGTATTTATAAAGGGAAAATGGGGTACTCATATACTGAAAAGTTTACAGAGGATTCCATTGATGAGTTACTTAAGAATTTAATCCAGTATGCAGAAAATAATGATAGAGAGGACATAGAAGTATTATCTGCTCCAGATAATAAATATGTAAATATTAAAGAAAAGTCCAATAAATTAGGTAATTATACAGATGAAAAGAAAATAGACTATTTAAAATCTATGGAAAAAGAAGCATTTACCTTTGACGAAAGGGTAAAGGTAGTAGAATCTTGTAGTTATTATGAACGTACTAATTATGTTTTTATAAAAAACACAAAAGGCTTAGAGCTAGAGGACAGCTATAGTGTAGGAATTATAGATCTTTCTATTGTAGCTAAAGACGGAAAAGATGTACAGACAGGCTATACTCATATGGTTGTAGACGATTTATTAGATGAATATAAAGATATCCTAGTTAAAGAAGCAGCTTCTGACGCTGTGAATATGTTAGGAGCTACTTCAATAGAGTCTAGAAACTATGAAATAATACTAAGAAATAATGTAGTAGCAAATTTGTTTAGTAATATGTCTCAAATATTTTTAGGAAATATAGTCCAAAGAAATCTATCATTAATGAAAGGCAAAATAGGTAAAAAGGTAGGAGCTAGCAGCTTAAATATAATAGAAGATCCTTTAATGAATAATGGAATAATGCGCAGAACCTTTGATGACGAAGGCACTCCTACTTATTCTAAGCATATAATTGAGAAGGGTATATTAAAAACCTTTCTTCACAATGAAAAGACAGGAGAAAAAGAGGGACTAAAGTCAACTGGAAATGGTTTTAGAAACTCTCATAAAAGCTCTATCGGAGTAGTGGCTACTAATATGTATATTGAAGAAGGAGAGCACACTCTAAAAGATATGATAAGTACTGTAGATGAAGGAATTATAATCACAGATATACAAGGACTTCATGCTGGTATAAATCCAACATCAGGAGATTTTTCATTGTCATCTAATGGATTTTTAATAGAGAAAGGACAGATAACAAAACCATTGTGCCAGATAGTCATTTCAGGAAACTTCTATAAACTGCTAAATGATATAAAAGCCATAGGAAATGACACTAAATTCTCATTCCCAGGCGGAAATTATTTTGGATCCCCCTCAATTAAAATAGACAGCTTAATGATAGCTGGTAACTAAAAACTAAGTCAAGGGCGAAATTTCGCCCTTGACTTAGTTTTTGCTTTTTATCTCTTCTTGTCCTAATAGCCTATGATTTTCTTTTTCAAAATGCTATAATAAAACATAGAAAAATATAGAGAAAATTATTAATGTCTTGGAATATAGGGTATTAATATATTGAAACAATAAATAAAGGAGTTGTTTTTAAATGAAAATAGCTGTACTAGAACCTTTAGGAATATCAGAAGAAGAAATTAGAGCTATAGCAAAACCTATTACTGATAAGGGACATGAACTAATAGTATATAATAACAAAGTAACAGAAGTTGAAGCACTGAAGGAAAGGGTTAAAGAAATAGATGTAGTAGTGCTAGCTAATATGCCATTAAAAGGAGAAGTTATTCATTCAAATGACAGACTAAAAATGATTTCAGTAGCATTTACAGGGGTAGACCATATAGATTTAGAGGCTTGCAAAGAAAATCACATAATAGTCTCAAATTCAGCAGGATATAGTACTTCATCAGTAGCAGAACTTACATATGGATTAATTATTTCGTTACTTAGAAAGATAGTTCCGCTAGATGATGTCACAAGAAAAGAAAAAACCATGGCTGGATTTAGTCAAACAGATTTATACGGTAAAACCTTAGGAGTAATAGGAACTGGATCTATAGGAAGCAAAGTGGCAGAAATAGGATTAGCTTTTGGTTGTAATGTATTAGCTTACAACAGAAGTGAGAATAAAGACCTTGTAAGTAAAGGGGTAAGATACCTGCCTTTAGAAGAGTTATTAAAAGAAAGTGATATAGTAACTGTTCATATTCCACTTACAACAGAAACAAGAGGTCTAATAGATGCAGAAAAATTAAAACTAATGAAGAAAAATTCATTGCTCATAAATACAGCTAGAGGACCTATTATTGATAATGAGGCATTAGCTAAAGCACTAAAGAATGGAAACTTAGGAGGAGCAGGTATAGATGTATTTGATATGGAACCACCACTTCCATTGGAATATCCATTACTCAATTCTCCAAATACAGTACTAACTCCACATATAGGATTCGCAACAAAAGAAGCTATGAAAAGAAGAGCACAAATCACCTTTGAAAACATACTTTGTTGGATTGAAGGAAATCCACAAAACAGAGTGATATAATTCTATTATTAACAACAAAAATACTCTTCTCTAGCTGTCATATTAATTGCTTTTGCTAGAGAAGAGTATTTTATTCGCAAAATGACTGTTGAGTCATGAAACATCTTACTTTACTATTTACTATATAATTCTATAATCTTTAAAATCACTTCAACTGCTTTTTCCATAGATTCCGTACAGATAAACTCATATTTTCCATGATAATTATGTCCGCCAGTAAATAAATTAGGGCAAGGTAGTCCCATGTATGATAGTCTTGCACCATCAGTACCACCACGTACAGGAGTTATTATAGGGGTGATGCCTAGCTTTTCCATAGCTTTTTTAGCAGTGTCAACTATATGCATGGCTGGTTCTATTTTTTCCTTCATGTTGTAGTATTGGTCCTTAATTTCTACTTGAACAGTACCTTCTCCGTACTTAGTATTTAAGAAATCAACTACTTTTTGCATAAGTGCTTTTTTCTCTTCGAATTTATCTTTAAAATGGTCTCTTATAATATAGCTTGCTTTTGTTTCTTCAACATCTCCATTTAAAGATGAAAGAAGGAAAAATCCTTCATAGCCTTCTGTATACTTTGGCTTTTGATTTTCAGGTAGCATAGAATTTAGCTCCATAGCTATTTCTATTGAATTTATCATCTTATTTTTAGCAGTTCCAGGATGTACATTTCTACCTTTAATAACTAGCTTAACCCCAGCGGCATTGAAGTTTTCATACTCTAGTTCTCCTAATCCACCACCGTCTACAGTATAAGCAAAATCCGCATTAAACTTTTCTACATTAAAATAGTCTGCACCTCTCCCCACTTCTTCATCTGGTGTAAAAGCGACCTTAATATCACCATGCTTTATTTCTGGATTATTAACTAGGTACTCTATAGCACTCATTATTTCTGCTATGCCTGCTTTGTCATCTGCACCTAGTAGAGTAGTACCATCTGTAGTAATTAAAGTTTTGCCTATGTAATCTTTAAGCTCAGGGAAATCCTTTGGAGATAAAACTATATTGTTTTCTTTATTCAAAATAATATCTCCACCATCATAGTTTTCAACTATTTTAGGCTTTACATTTTCTCCTGACATATCAGGGCTAGTATCCATGTGGGCAATAAAACCAATAGCAGGCACAGATTTATCCGTGTTTGAAGGAAGAGTAGCCATTACATAGCAGTTTTCATCTACTGAAGCATCATTAAGTCCTAGTTCTTTTAATTCCTTAACTAAAAGATTTGCCAGTTCAAATTGTTTTTTTGAACTAGGAAAGTTTGGAGAATCATCTTCTGATTTCGTATCTATAGCCACATAATTTAAAAACCTATCAACTACCTTTTTCATTACATATTTCACCTCTTAAAATATATTAATATATACTATTTCATTTAATATCTATTATAATGCATTCATAAAAGAAATAGAAGAACTTGGGACAAAAAATATAGTTAAGCAGTAGTTGAACAGTAGTTAAACTATCGTTAACTATTGTTAAACCATGGTTAGACAGAATAATACTAAGAATAATAAAAAAATTTGTATATAAATGTTTAGTATTATTAACCCTGGGTAATATTATAATAAATAGTTGATAACTATTATCAATTATATAAACTACCCCCAAAATTAATAATGATTCCCCCCTTTGACTACAGGGCTACCCCCCCTGTAGTTTTTTTATTGTTTTTTACTTCTAAAAATTTAAATTTAGTGATATAATAGAAATACGAACATATGTTCGATAAAATATTTGGTGGGGATAGTATGAATAAAGGCAAAAACAAAATTATAATGCATGTAGATGTGAACTCAGCTTTTTTATCATGGCAGGCTGCATATGAAAAGCAAATAGGTGTAGATAGGGATCTAAGAGAACTTCCTTCCATAATAGGAGGCAATCAAGAAGCGAGGCATGGTATAGTTTTAGCAAAATCTACTATAGCTAAAAAAGCAGGAATAAAAACTGGAGAAAGCATTATGGAAGCAAGAACCAAGTGCAAGGATTTAATTATCGTTCCTCCAAATTATAATTTATATATTAAATGTAGCAAGGCTCTTATATCTCTTTTAAGAGAATACTCTCCAAATATATCAATCTTTAGTATAGATGAATGTTTTCTTGATTATACAGGAATGGAGGAGCATTTTGGAACACCTGTAGATGGAGCATATACCATAAAAGAACGAATACATAAGGAATTAGGATTTACAGTAAACATAGGCATATCTACAAACAAGCTTCTTGCCAAGCAAGCAGGTGAACTTTCTAAACCTAACAAGGTTCATACACTTTATCCAGAAGAAATAAAGAAAAAGCTTTGGCCTCTTCCTGTAGAAGAGTTATTTATGGTAGGCTCTAAAACTAAACCTAAGCTTAATGAAATAGGAATATACACAATAGGTGATTTGGCAAATAGTGATTACAAATTAATATCAAATAAGTTTAAATCACATGGGAGACTAATTTATCAATATGCATGGGGCATAGATGACTCTAATATTAACTGGCAACAAAATATACCTTTCAAAAGCATAAGTAATGGCACTACAGTTTCTTTTGATGTAGAGGATAGTGAAACGGCATATATAATATTACTAAGTCTTATAGAAACTGTTTCGAGAAGGCTCAGACAAGGAGAGGTTAAATGTAATGTAGTGGCTGTTTCTTTAACTAGTTCGTCTTTTGTATATAAGGTTCATCAAAGAAAACTATTGTCACCTACAGACAGTACATATGAGATATACCAAATATCAAAGAAGCTTTTTGATGAAATGTGGGATGGACTGCCTATCAGAAAGTTCAATGTTAGGGCATCTGAGCTTGTAAGTAATCTTATGACGCAACTAACTTTGTTTGATAAAAAGAATAAATTAAAGCTGGAAAAGGTAGACAAAGCTGTAGATACCATAAGAGAAAAGTATGGAGACTATTCTATAATGAGAGGAGTTTTCGTACACAGTGGTCTAAGACCTATGATAGGAGGATTTGGAGCAGAAGATTATCCAGTTATGTCTAGTATTCTATAATTTCATAAAATATTATAAGGAGGAAATATTAATGAAAATATTAAATACACCTATTGATATGATAGCACTATTTAATTCAGACTCGGGGAAAGTAACACCTTTTAAGTTTAAATATAATGATATTCCTATAAAGATACAAAAAATATATAAAACATATGAAGAAAAGTTTGCTGGAAACAGGAGAATAGTTTTTGTTTGCCTACATAATGGAAAAGACATATATGAGATTAAATATGAGGTGGATACCTTCAAATGGTACTTATTCAAAAAGTAATGGAATTGTAATTGAAATGTAACCATTAATTAGTCAAAAGATAGACAAGAACTGATATAATATAACTGAGAAACCAATGAGATGCATAAATGGGAAAAATAGCATCATTTATTTTGGCAATTAATTTTGTACTATTTTTACGTGACAGGACTAATTATATTTAGACTTATGGAATCATAATGTAAATATAGAAAAATTTGATTTTAGTCTTGAAACTAAAGAAATAACTGATAGAATAAGGAGTGGAATAAAATTAAATCTTCTTTTGGTGCAAAAATAGATAAACTTGAAAATAGAAAAAGTAATTGTGATTGAAGATGGGGAATAGGTAAAATTATTAAATATTACTAAGGAAAAAGGCTCAATTGGAGATAAAGATAAATAGCAAAAGAGAAAGGCAAAGTACAGATGGAATTCTTGCTGACGAGAAGACTCAAGAAAATACAATAAAACAGATACTGGTTTATTTAAATACATATAATTTAGGACGAGAGCTACATACAGCTTAGGTCAGCACTTGTCCATAAATATGACGATTTAGTGGGTGTAAATTAGTTAGCAATGACTGATATCAGAAAATGTCGCATATTGTTGTATGAAAAACATGACAAATGTCTTCGTTTATATTGTGTTTTTTGATGAAAAATGCTATAATTCATACTATATGTAGACAGACAATCAAAAAAAAACAGTACTTAGCAGAGTTTTATCATTTATTGTCATTATATTGCGAGGAAGTGAATTTTAATGTGTGATTGTTCTACTGAAGATATAAAAGATATTATAGAAAGTAAGCAACAAGAGCTAAACAAACTTTTAGAAAGTGAAACATTAGACAAAGCAAAAGCTCTAAATCTAAGTGTTGAATTGGACAAGCTTATATATAAATATTATTCTTATATTATGTAGATTGTTTAACGCTTTATCTATTGAAAGCTCCTATTTAACTAAGTGTTAGAGCTATTAAGTGACCTTAGGGTATAGTAATCCATAGGGTTATGTAGTTCTCACTTTTTTTAATAGTGCTTCATAGAGTTGTAAGTTATAAAAAATGTTGAATGATAAAAAAGCGGCGAATATTCGCCGCTTTGCTTATACCAAAGTTACATCTAAAAACATCATTATAACAAATCCAATAAGTACTCCGTAAGTAGCTTCTCTTTCGTAACCATTTTTATGAGTTTCGGGTATTATCTCATCACTAATAACGAATAACATTGCTCCCGCAGCAAAGGCTAATATAAGCGGCAATAAAGGTTTAGCTATATTTACTAACAACAGTCCAATAAAAGCTCCTATAGGCTCTACTAATCCCGTTAGCATAGCTATTAAGAAGGCCTTTTTCGTAGAGTATTTTTCTCTTACAAGTGCCAATGCTACAGCTAATCCCTCTGGGAGGTTTTGAAGGCTTATGCCAATGGCAATGGATAATCCATTAGACACATTTCCATCTCCAAATCCAACACCTACAGCAAGACCTTCAGGGAAATTGTGGATAGTTATAGCTATTATAAATAGCCACATCTTAGCTAATGATGATTTGTTTCCTTCTTCACGTTTATCAAGCAAGTGAACGTGTGGAGAGTGTTTATCTGTAAAATCTAAAAAAATCCCCCCAAGTAGTATCCCTATTAGTGTAATACCAGCTCCCCTAAATCCGCCACCGCCAGCTTCTACAGCAGGAATTACTAAAGAAAATGATGTAGCGGCTAGCATTACTCCTGCGGCAAAACCTAACATCATATCAAGTGTTTTATTTGAAACTTTTTTTGTAAAAAAAATAGGAAGAGCTCCTATTCCAGTAGAAAAGCCAGCTAGTATACTGGTTATAATTCCAACTAGTATAACATTTTCTGGGTTTAAAATAGCGTCCATAAGACTCCCCTTTCTGATATAATTTTTTATAAAAATCTAAAGAACAAATTTTGTTATAGACCATGGGTATAACTTCTAAATTAATTATTACCCTACATTTAGATATTATATCAAAAAGTTCACAATAAATGCTTTATTTGATAATATAAAATTATAGATTTCAAACGAGGTGATTCTATGTCAAGTGATTTTGATAAGGTGTTAGTAGTTGATGATGATATAGAAATATGTAACATGATTGAGATGTTTTTAGAAAAGGAAAAATTTCAGGTAGTAAAGGCATATGATGGTGAAGAGGCAATAAAAAAATTTACTACAGAAATGCCGAGTATAGTCATATTAGATATTATGCTTCCTAAAATGGATGGATATGATGTATGTAGAGAAATAAAGAAAATAAGTCAGGTTCCTATAATAATGCTTACTGCAAAGGGAGAAACTTTTGATAAAGTATTAGGTCTTAGGCTTGGCGCAGATGATTATATGGTAAAGCCATTTGAACCCGAAGAGCTTATTGCAAGAATAAGGGCGGTTTTAAGAAGAACTAACCCAAAAGAATATAACAAGGGAGAGAAAGTAATTTTTCCATCATTAATGGTAGATATGGACGATTTTAGTATAAAGGTAAATGACGAAATAATAAGTTTGCCTAAAAAAGAAATGGAACTTTTATATTTTCTAGCTTCAAATCCTAACAAGCTATTTACAAGAGAACAGCTAATAGAGCAAATTTGGGGGTATGATTTCCTGGGAGAGACTAGAACTGTAGATGTTCATGTAAAAAGATTAAGAGAAAAACTTAAAAACGTTGAAGATAAATATGAAATTAAGACAGTATGGGGAGTAGGCTATAAGTTTGAGGTGAAAAAAGGTGTTTAACACAGTGTTTAAAAGATTAGTATCAGTATATCTTATTGTAATATTAATTATATTCGTTGTATTAGGTGTTTCAATGTTAAAAATGTTTGAGAACTATCATTTTGACAAGAAAAGCGAAGCTCTAATAGATGCGGGACAGAAGCTTAATTCCACAGTAATAAAATATCTTAACAATCAAGTAAGCTATGAAAGACTTGGTATGGAAATGGAGTCTACAGAAAGATTTCTAAATGCCAAAATATGGGTTGTTGACAAAATGGGATATATATATGGAGTATCTAGTAAGTCTGAGACAAAATTAATAGGCAGGCAGCTTACAGAAAATGATATTGTAAAAGTTTTAAAAGGTAATATTATTGCTAAAAGAGGAGACTATGATGAATATTTTGATAGTCCAGTTATGACAGTAGGCATTCCAATATTTGTAAATGGTAAAGTGGAAAACGGAATCTTTATGCATTCGCCAATATACGAAATTAAAGAAACATTAAAAGAAACATATAAAATAATCATTTATTCTATTCTAATATCTATGTTAATTGCAGTAGCACTACTATATTTCATTTCCCAAAAGATTTCAAAGCCAATAATGGAAATAAATAAAATAACAAAAGTAATAGCATCAGGAGAATTTGATAAGAGAGTAGCAATAATGTCAAAAGATGAAATAGGACAGCTAGCAGTTTCATTTAATCACATGGCTGAAGAATTAAACAAACTTGAGGAAATGAGAAAAGGTTTTATAGCAGATGTTTCCCATGAACTCAGAACACCATTAACATTAATAACAGGATATGTAAAAGGTCTTATGGATGTAGAATTATCTGAGGAAAAGAGAGGAGAATACTTAGACATAATTTATAAAGAAACAGGTAGACTTACTGAGCTTATAAATGATCTTCTTGATTTATCAAGGATGGAATCGGGGAAAAATATATTGAATATGAAGAAATTTGACATAAACGAACTTATTAGAAGGAACATAGTAAATTACAGCAACAAGTTAGAAGAAAAAAACATTAATGTAGAGGCTAACTTTAAGCATGACCCCATGTGGGTAATGGCAGATAAGGAAAGTATTTCCCAGGTAATATCGAATTTAGTAGATAATTCTGTTAAATTTATGAATGATGGCGATAGCTTAATAATTAATACGGATATAAAAGAAAATAAGGCCCTAATATCAATTAGAGATACTGGTATAGGAATACCAGCAAGTGACCTAACTAATATATGGCATAGGTTTTATAAAGGGGACAAGTCAAGGTCTAGGCAAGTAAGCGGAACGGGTTTAGGGCTTTCTATAGTAAAAGAGATAATAAAAAGCCACAATGAACAAATCTGGGTAGAAAGTAAAGTTGGAGAAGGAGCTGTGTTTGTGTTTACACTGAAACTTTGTGACAATGCATAGTGATGTCAAAAAAATATAGCAGACTCTATTTGTTTACAATTTATTCATATTTTATTAAAATCTTTTGTCTATAATACACTTAAAGAGGGTAATATTAAAATAAGTATGAAAGTAATCTAGAAGGAGGATTTAATATGGATGATTTCAATATGAATGATAACAACAGCACTAAAAATAATTATTTTGCTAGTGATAATTATGATGTAAACAGTAATTTTAATCCTTATAATGATTTTGACCAAATAAGACGATATGAAAAAAAATATAAGAAGAGTAGATTTTTAAATATCATTTTTGTCTCATTACTTATAGGTGTTATAGTAGGCGGAGTTTTTACTTATGGAATGTTGCAGCTTAATAATATAGATATATCAAAATCTGCAGAAGCCGCATCTCCTGATAATAATATTACTAATAGCAATACTACTAAGAAAAAACTATTAAGCACAGATTGGTATACAAATCCAGTGGCAAAGGTAGCAGATGAAGTTCTTCCATCGATAGTTATGATCAAAAACAAGGTAAATATAAATAGGGGATTTGAAATTCAACAGGTAGATAAAGGTACTGGTTCAGGAATCATATACAGAAAAGATGGATATATAATAACAAACCAGCACGTTATTGATGGTGCTACAGAGCTAGTAGTAACTCTACATGATGGAACTGAATATAAGGGAAGAGTATTAGGACAGGATACAAAAACTGATTTAGCAGTAGTTAAAGTCGAGGCTAGCAATCTTCCAGCAGCTAAGTTTGGAAATTCAGATAATCTAATGGTAGGAGAACTAGCAGTTGCCATTGGAAACCCTGCAGGTGAAGAGTTTTCTGGAACTGTAACAGCAGGTATAATTAGTGCTTTAAATCGTTCCCTATCTATTGGAGAAAAGAAAATGAAGCTTATACAAACTGATGCAGCTATAAACCCTGGAAATAGTGGAGGAGCATTGGTTAATCAAAACAGTGAAGTAATTGGGATAAACAGCGTAAAACTTTCATCACCAGAAATTGAAGGCATGGGATTTGCTATTCCAATAAACGATGCATTACCAATTATAAATGAATTGATGCAAAATGGATATGTAAAGAGACCTTGGATTGGCGTTGGTATATCAGATATTACAGAATATATATCTAAACAATACAATCTTCCAGTTGGAATATATATAGGTCAAGTTTATTATAACAGTCCAGCTGCAGAAGCAGGGCTTAGGCCAAATGATATAATAGTAAAAATAGATGAGATAAAAGTAGAGACCACAGCTGACTTATCAGGAATTATTGAAGAGCATAAGGTTGGAGATACTATTAGATTGACTATATATAGAGATGGTAAATACACAGATGTAGATATAACCCTTGATGTAATGCCCCCTACAAACTAGAATAATCCCCATATTCTAGTTTGATGATATATAGATTTTGTAGCAATATAAGAAAAAATAATAGAAAGTGTGATGCTTTCTATTATTTTTTTATATCCACTCTTTTTTGTTTAATATATAAAGAATTATATACCCTACTATTATAAATACTATTGAAAATATAACTTCAATGATTAACCTTCTCATTAGCTTTCACCTCATGAAAATATCTATTACAGAATAGTATAGTCAACATAGGAGCAAAATATAGATATTAATATATATTAGGAGCTGATAGCTTTTGAAAACTTTCATAGAAGTTATAGTTCAAACATTTTTGGCTTTTTTTTCAATTCTATATCTAACAAGAATACTAGGAAGACAGCAGGTAGATCAATTAACCTTTCATGAATACATAAATGGCATAACTTTTGGTTCAATAGCTGCTACATTAGCTACAGATGTGGATCAAAGGACATGGCAACACTTTATTGGACTAGTATTATTTGGAATCCTTACTTTTTCAGTTTCCTATTTTACTATGAAGCATAGAACAATAAGCAAAGTGTTAGAGGGAGAACCTATACTAGTAATACAAAATGGCAAGATACTTGAAAAAAATTTAAAACGTGCCAGATATCACATAGATGAGCTTAATGTACTTTTAAGACAAGCAGATTGTTTTTCACCTGATGATGTGGAGTATGGACTTTTAGAGATAAATGGAAAGTTGAGTATAATAAAAAGAGGAGATAAAAGAAATGTGACAGTAGGAGATTTAAATTTACAGCCTAGTCCTGAAACTATACCTACAGAATTAATTATTGGTGGTCAAATTATATATGAAAACTTAAAAAAGAAGAATATAAATGGCAGAACATTATTAAACGAATTAAAAATGTATGGAGTAAATAGAATTGAAGAAGTAATGTATGCTAGCATGGATCAAAGTGGTAAACTATATGTAGATAAGTTTCATGATAAGCTAAATGAAAAGATTGACATTAGCGAAGATAATAAAGGAGTATAAATTGAAATATATAGAAAAATTCCTTGACAGAACATTAAAATAAAACTATAATATATTAAAACCAAAAATGTAAAGCAATGATAGGACGAGTAAATTAGGAACTGACTAAAGAGAGGGGTTGTCGTGGCTGGAAGCACCCTAGAATAGACTAATTGAAAACTACCCTTGAGTTGTGTCTGAAGCCAGTATTACTGGGTAAGGATTTCCGTTGATAACGTTACAATCATATGAGTGGAATTTTTAATTTATTGAAAGTTCTAATTAGGGTGGTACCGTGGGAAATGTAGCTCTCGCCCCTAGAAATAAATCTAGGAGCGAGAGCTTTTTTATATGTTTCTTGTCATCCTGAACGCAGTGGAGGATCTAGCTTTTAGAGAGAGACCCGTTCGCTTTACTTAGGGTGACATATCCAATTTTAAATGAGGAGGTTTCAAAATGTCAAAAATAAATATTACCTTACCAGATGGTTCTGTTAGACAATACGACAGTGGAGTAAAAGTCATAGATATAGCAAAGGACATAAGTGAAGGACTTTCAAGAGTAGTTTTAGGAGCAAATGTAAATGGAGAATTACTTGGTCTAAATGATGAAATTAATGAAGATGCAAAGATACAGTTATTAAAATTTGAAGATGAAGGTGGACGTGAAGTATTTAGACATACAAGTGCTCATATATTGGCTCAAGCAGTAAAAAGACATTTTCCAGATGCAAAGTTAGCTATTGGTCCTGCAATTAAGGATGGATTCTACTACGATATAGATGTAGAGCATAGATTTACACCAGAGGATTTGGAAATACTAGAAAAGGAAATGGCTAAAATAGCAAAAGAAGATTTAGAGATTAAGAAATTTGTTCTTCCAAGAGATGAAGCATTAGAATTTGTAAAAAAACATGATGAAAACTACAAGGTAGAACTTATAGAAGATTTGCCAGAAGATTCTATAATTTCATTTTATCAACAAGGTGATTTTATTGACCTATGTAGAGGGCCTCATCTACCAAGCACTAAAAAAGTAAAAGCAGTTAAACTTACAAGCATTGCAGGGGCTTACTGGAGAGGCGATGAAAAAAGACCTATGCTCCAAAGAATATATGGAATATCTTTTGAAAAACAAAAAGACTTAGATGCATATCTAGAATTCCTTGAAGAAGCAAAGAAAAGAGACCATAGAAAACTAGGTAAAGAGCTTGACTTATTTAGTATGCATGGAGAGGGACCAGGATTTCCATTCTTCCATCCAAAGGGAATGGTATTATGGAATACTATACAAGACTTTTGGAAAAAGGAACATATTAAAAGAGGATACGGAGAAGTAAAGACTCCTCTTATACTAAATGAACAGCTATGGCATCAATCAGGACACTGGGATCATTACAAAGAGAATATGTATTTTACAACAATTGATGAAGGACAATATGCTATTAAGCCTATGAACTGTCCTGGAGCAATGTTAATATATAAATCTCAAATGTATAGCTATAGAGACTTACCACTTAGATGGGCTGAACTAGGTCAAGTTCACCGCCATGAACTGGCAGGTGCATTGCATGGACTTATGAGAGTTAGAACATTTACTCAAGATGATGCTCATTTATTCATGTTACCAGAGCAAGTAAAGGAAGAATTAATAAAAGTAATAGATTTAGCTGACTATATGTATCAAATATTTGGCTTTAAATATCATGTTGAACTTTCTACAAGACCAGAAAATTCAATGGGAACAGAAGAGCAATGGGAAAGAGCTACAAATAACTTAAGAGAAGCATTAGAAGAAAAAGGCATTGATTATTTTATCAACGAAGGTGATGGGGCATTCTACGGTCCAAAGATAGATTTCCACTTAGAAGACAGCATAGGACGTACTTGGCAATGCGCTACTATCCAATTAGACTTCCAAATGCCAGAAAGATTTGATTTGACATATATAGGTCAAGACAATGAAAAACACAGACCTGTTATGATTCATAGAACTATACTAGGAAGTATGGAAAGATTTATTGGAGTGTTAATAGAGCATTATGCAGGCAAGTTTCCTGTATGGTTGTCACCAGTACAAGTAGACATATTACCAATATCAGATAAGTTTAATGAATATGCCTATGATATACAGAGAAAACTTGGGGAAAAGGGTATTAGAGTAGAAGTTGATGCAAGAGCAGAAAAAATTGGCTTTAAAATAAGAGAAGCCCAACTTGCTAAGACTCCTTATATGCTAATAATAGGAGAAAAAGAAGCAGAAGGTGGGTCAGTTTCTGTAAGAGTAAGAGATGAGGGCGATATTGGTCAGATGGAAATACAAGATTTTGTAGATAAAATAGTTAGAGAAGTAGAAGAAAAGAAATAACAGAAGAAAAGAAATAATAAAAGCAACCGAAAGGTTGCTTTTATTTATTTGAATTCTTCGCTAAGCTAAATGATATATATTGTTTACATTAATAATAAGTGGTAAAATATAATATACGTATATATATAGGAAGAAACTCGTCAAAAAACAAAGAAAGGACTACTCAATGAACCTAATAATCTTGTTTGAAAAAGATTTTGTAAAAAACAATACAGTTAGATTAAAAGACAGAAGATTAAAGCATGTGTTATCTGTTCATAGAGCAAATCTAGGAGATACACTAAAAGTTGGCTTATTAAATAACAAAATGGGGAAGGGGCTAATCACAAAGCTAAATGATGAAGAAATGGAGATGGAAGTGGAGCTAATAGACTCAAGTCCATCACCACTCAATGTACAGCTAATTCTTGCAATGCCAAGGCCAAAGGCATTAAAAAGAATTATTCAAGATGTAACAACTATGGGCATAAAGCAAATATACATAATCAAAACTTGGAGAGTTGAAAAAAGTTTCTGGAGCAGTCCGGTTTTAAAAGAAGATATTCTATTAGAAAACATGATATTAGGTCTAGAACAGGGAAAAGATACTATACTTCCTAAAATAGAAGTAGTTAAGCTTTTTAAACCATTTGTAGAAGATAGTATACCAGATATCATAAAGGGTACTAGGGCCATAGTAGCTCATCCAGGTTCACAAAAAGAAAGTCCAAGAAACATTAAAGATCCTGTGACTTTAGCTATAGGACCAGAAGGAGGATTTATTCCTTATGAGGTAGAAATGCTAGAAAAACAGGGCTTTGAATCAGTTAATTTAGGTGAAAGAATATTAAGAGTAGAGACAGCAATACCTGTAATACTGGGGAGACTTTCCTAAAATATTTAACATGGCACATGGAGGGAAAACGCAAAATGAACAGTGTGTTAAATGTTGGACTAGACGTAGGTTCAACTACAGTAAAAATGGTTATATTAGATGAAATGGCTAATATACTGTACAAAAAATATTTAAGGCATTTTTCAGACGTAAAGAATACCGTAATTTCAATGCTTGAAGATGCAAAAACAATTCTTGAGAGAAATAGGATTACTATGATGATAACTGGCTCAGGGGGACTTTCTATTTCTCAAAAACTAGATGTGTCATTCATACAAGAGGTTATAGCTTGTACCAATACCATTGAAAGCTATATTCCTTATACAGATGTTGCAATAGAACTAGGTGGAGAAGATGCTAAAATAACATATTTAGGCGACTCAGTTGAGCAGAGAATGAATGGAACCTGTGCTGGCGGTACAGGAGCATTTATAGACCAAATGGCTTCTCTTTTGCAGACTGATGCTGAGGGATTAAACAATCTTGCCAAAAATCATAAGATTATATATCCTGTAGCATCTAGATGTGGTGTTTTTGCTAAGACTGATATCCAACCATTATTAAACGAAGGTGCTTCTAAAGAAGATATTGCAGCATCAGTATTGCAGGCTGTAGTAAATCAAACTATTAGTGGCTTGGCACAAGGGAAACCCATAAGAGGAAACGTAGCCTTTCTCGGAGGGCCTTTGTTTTTTATGTCAGAACTTAGAAAGAGATTTGTTGAAACACTAAAACTAGAAGAAGACAATATAATATTCCCGGAGGATTCTCAATATTATGTGGCTTTAGGAGCAGCATTATCATCAAGAAATGAAGAAACTATTCCTTTTGAATGTTTATATGAGAGAGTACCTGATATAAATAGAATGGATATAGATGAAGAAAACAAGCTAACACCACTATTTTCCAATGAAAGCGAGTATAATGAGTTTATAGAAAGACATAGTAAGCATAAGGTTAAGAGAATGCCTATTGAAAATTATAGTGGAAATGCATACTTAGGTATAGATGCAGGCTCTACTACCACAAAAATAGCTTTAATAGATGAAGATGGTGGATTATTATACTCTTTTTATGGAAGTAATATGGGTAGTCCATTACAATCTACAATGGATGCTTTAAAGGATTTATATAGTAAATTAAACGACAATATTAAAATAGTAAATTCAGCAGTTACAGGCTATGGAGAGCATTTGATAAAGTCTGCACTAAAGGTAGACATTGGAGAGATTGAGACAGTAGCACATTATAAAGCTGCAGAATTTTTTCTTCCAGGAGTAGACTTTGTCCTAGATATCGGTGGACAAGACATGAAGAGTTTAAAGGTTCATGATGGAGTTATTGATTCTATTATGCTTAATGAAGCTTGTTCTTCTGGCTGTGGTTCCTTTATAGAAACTTTTGCTAATTCATTAAATATGGAAGTAAAAGATTTTGCTAAATCAGGCTTAGCTTCCAGAAAACCTGTAGACTTAGGTACTAGATGTACTGTATTTATGAATTCAAGAGTAAAACAGGCTCAAAAAGAAGGTGCTGAAGTAAGCGATATATCAGCAGGGATATCTATTTCAGTAATTAAAAATGCATTGTATAAAGTAATAAGGCTTAGAAGTGCAGAGGACTTAGGTGAAAAAATAGTAGTTCAAGGTGGTACTTTCTATAATGAAGCAGTACTAAGAGCTATGGAGCTAATAGTAGGAAAAGAAGTAGTAAGACCTGATATAGCAGGGATAATGGGGGCCTTCGGAGCTGCACTAATTGCTAAAGAAAGATATTCTAAAGGGTACAAAACTCAGCTACTATTAAAAGATAAATTAAGGGATTTTACATCTGAGACTTCAATGAGACGATGTGGATTGTGTGGTAACAACTGCTTGCTAACAATAAATCATTTTTCTGATGGTCGAGAATATGTATCAGGAAATAGATGTGAAAGAGGAGCAGGTATTGAAAAAATAGAGAATAGCATTCCTAACCTATATGAATACAAGTACAAAAGGCTTTTTAGCTATAAACCTCTAAAAGTAGAAGAGGCAAAGAGAGGGATTATAGGTATACCTAGAGTATTAAATATATATGAGGATTATCCTTTCTGGTTTACTTTCTTTACAGAACTAGGATATAGAGTAATATTGTCAGGACGTTCCTCAAAGAAAATATATGAATTGGGAATGGAAACTATACCTTCAGAATCAGTATGTTATCCAGGTAAGCTAGTTCATGGACATATAATGGATTTGTTGAATAAAGGGATTAAAAAGATTTTCTACCCTTGCATAGCTCACAATATAATAGAGGATGAAACTGCTGGAAACCACTACAATTGTCCGATAGTAACTTCTTATCCTGAGACAATAAATGCAAATGTAGATGAATTAAAGAATGATGATGTTGTTTTCTACCATCCATTTCTGCCAATAGATAATTCAAAAAGGCTTAAGAAAAGGATATATGAAAAATTATTAGCAGAAGGGTTAAAAAGAAATGAAATATCTAATGCTATCGATAAAGCATATATGGAGCTTGAGAAATATAAGAGCGATGTTAGGAAAAAAGGCGAAGAAGCAATTGAATATATAGAAAAGAATAATATTAAAGGTATATTATTAGCAGGTCGTCCATACCACATAGATCCAGAGATAAACCATGGTATACCGGAGATGATTAAGTCCTATGGCTTTGCAGTTATTTCGGAAGACTCAATAAGTCATTTGGCAGAGACAGAAAGACCTACTAGAGTCGTAGACCAATGGGTATATCATTCAAGGATGTATAGAGCGGCTACATATGTGGCTAGACAGAAGAATATTGAACTAGTTCAACTAAACTCATTTGGATGTGGATTAGATGCTGTAACTACTGATCAGGTACAAGAAATACTAGAAAGATTTGGCAAAATATATACTGTAATAAAAATAGACGAAATAAACAATTTAGGAGCAGTGAGGATACGTATTCGTTCATTAATGGCAGCTATAGCAGAAAGAGAAAAAAGAGATTTTGAGCCAATGGAATTGCATAGTATTCCAAAAAGAATTGTATTTACAGAAGAGATGAAAAGAAACCATACTATTTTATCTCCACAAATGTCTCCTATTCACTTTCAGTTCTTGCAGACTGGATTTAGAAAGGCAGGATATAACATTGAAATATTGCCATCAGTAGATAAAAGGGCTATAGATGAAGGTTTAAGGTGTGTTCATAATGATGCATGCTATCCTTCAATTATAACTGTTGGACAGATTATGGAAGCATTAAAATCTGGAAAATATGATTTGGACAATACATCAGTTATTATTTCTCAGACTGGTGGAGGTTGCAGGGCAACAAACTATATTGCCTTTATACGAAAGGCCCTAAGAGATGCAGGTATGGAGCATATACCAGTAATTTCACTTAATGCTGTAGGACTTGAAAAAAATCCTGGGTTTAAGATAACTATCCCAATATTAAATAATTTATTGATGGGTATGACATATGGAGATTTGCTAATGAGGGTCCTTTATAAAGTAAGGCCTTATGAAAAGGCGCCAGGATCAGCAAATAAGCTTTATGAATATTGGGTAGGCAAATGTATAGAGTCCTTAGAAAATGGAAATCGGAAAGATTTTGTACGAAATGTATATGATATAGTAGAGGACTTTGATAAACTAGAAATTCATGATGATATGATTAAGCCAAAGGTTGGAGTAGTAGGAGAAATATTAGTAAAGTTCCATCCAACTGCAAATAACGATATAGTTAGTATACTAGAGGCAGAAGGGGCAGAAGCTGTAGTGCCAGATTTAACAGACTTTTTCCTATATACTGCATTTGACAGCAAAATTAAGTATAAAGAGCTATCTGGAACGTATAAAGGTTCTCTACTTGGTGGATTGTCTATAAAAGCAATTGACTATTATAGAAAGGACATGAAAAAAGCCTTAGCAGCTAGTAAAAGATTTACACCACCTGTGTCTATAGAAGAATTGGCAGAAGGGGCAGAGAAGCATTTATCTCTATGTAATCAGACTGGTGAAGGATGGTTTTTAACTGCTGAAATGGTAGAATTAATAAATAGCGGAGTACCTAATATAGTGTGTCTGCAGCCTTTCGCCTGCCTTCCAAATCACATAACCGGTAAAGGCATGATAAAAGAGCTAAGAAGGGCCTATCCTGAGTCTAACATTGCAGCCATTGACTATGACCCAGGTGCTAGTGAAGTTAATCAGCTTAATCGGATTAAATTAATGCTATCTGTAGCATTTAAAAATCTTCAAAAAGAAGAAGAAAGAAATCACCAAGAAGAAGCAGCACTTACTCATTAAAAAAAGGTTAGAAAGGGTATTCCTTTCTGACCTTTTTTATGGCAACAAAATCTAATCATAAATTGAGTTTAGCCTATAAGTACTCTTAATTAATTAGCCATGGCATAAATCAAAGTTGACAAGAAATTTTGCTCTATCTTGGTTTACTTATAAATAATTCAACAATAACATTACCGTATTTATTACTATTCTGTGCTCCTATTCCTATATGAGTAAAATCAGGGTTCAATATATTTTTTCTATGTCCTTCAGAATTCATCAGTGCTTGGTGGGCTTCTTTAATGGAAGGGTTACCTGCTAGATTTTCACCAGCATGAAGATATTTAATTCCATGGTCTTTTAGCATTTCAAAAGGACTACCATAAGTAGGAGAAGAGTGGCTGAAGTAATTATTATCAACCATATCCTTAGCCTTTAGTCTGGCTACTCTTGCCACATCCATATCTACAGTAAGAGGCTTAAGATTAGCTTTACTTCTTTCTTGATTTACTAAGTTTACCATTTGTTGTTCGTCATCAGTAAGTCTAACTACACCTTGAATTTGAGTGTCCTTGAAATCATCGACTACTGGTTCCACATCATTTTCCACTACTGCTCCTACTTTATTACCATTTAGTCTTACAACATACCAATTATCAGATTTGCCAACAACATTAAGTAAACTTCCATTACTAACTGTTTGTATAACATCAAATTCAAGTCCAGTACCACTTCTAACCTCACAATTATCTACTGTTACCCTTACTGTTTTTACATTTGAAGTTCCGAATATTGAAGATTGATTTCTAAGCATTTCTTCAGAACCTGGCTTTGGGGATTGTCTTACGCAGGAAACTGTTAGAATAAGGCAAAGAAGGACAAAGAATAACTTCTTCATCATTTATTACACCTCCGTTGTTAATAGTATTAGAAATATAATCTAAATATATTATTAGTAAAAGGTTACTATTTTATGATTTTAATATAATAACTTTTTAGAACTGTAGTATAATTGTGTTAAAATAGTTAATAAATTTGATATACCTTAATAATTACAAAAAATATAACGAACATATATTGATGCCCGTTTGGAAAAGAGGTGATCTTATGTTTTTTAAGAGTTCTCTTGAGGACAGAGTAGAAAAAGCAAAAACAAATTCAGATGAAATGAATAATCTTATTGAAGAATACAAGCCATTTATTGCAAGCACGATTCAAAAAAGAACTGGGCGTTTTTTAAAGTATGGTTATGATGATGAGCTAACTATTGGAATGCTTGCATTTAAAGAATCAATTGAATCTTTTGATAAGAGCAAAGGAAAGTTTTTAAATTTTGCAAAGCATGTAATTAATTTAAGAATGATTGACTATTATAGAAAAACTAAGAGGGAAGGAAATGTAGTTTCATTAGAAGTTATTAATCAGCAAGATGACGAGAGCACTATTGACATAGGAGCAGCAAAGGCAATAGAAGAATATGAAAAAGAAAGAGAGAATGAGGCTAGGAAGCTTGAAATCTTTCAATATAAAAAAGAATTAAATGATTGGCAAATTGAGTTTTCTGATTTAGTAAAGGTATCTCCTAAGCAAGAAAAGCTGAGAAATCTTTATAAAGACGTTGCAAAACTAATAATAGAAAATAGGGAGCTTCTTGATATTTTAATATCAAGAAAAAGACTACCAATAAAAGAAATTGAAAATCACACAGGGATACATCGAAAAAAACTAGAAAGAGGTCGAATATATATAATATCATTGGTAATAGTGATGAAAGGTGATTACAATTACTTAAAAGAATATGTAAATTGGAGGTGATTCTATGAGAGGAATAGTAATGGAAAAAAACAATGAGGGTCTAATTGTAATGACTGATGATGGCCAATATTTGGAAATAAATAACTATACGAGAACAGTTGAAATTGGACAAGAGATAGAAGTAAAAAACACTGTTGTTCATAAGACTGAAGTATTTAGAAGAATAGCTTCAATAGCAGCTGCAATTATTTTATTTTTATCGGGAAGTTATGGAATATATGGGCATTATATGGTTTTTGGTTACGTAGATGTAGACATCAACCCTAGTGTTGAGCTTTCATATAATCTATACAATAGAGTAATAGGTATAAAAGGTATTAACGAAGATGGAGAAAATCTTCTAGAAAATGTTAAGGACTATAAAAATAAGCCTATACAAGTAGTAGTGAATAAGGTTATAGATAGTGCAATTAAAGAAAAGTATATCAAAGCCAATGAAGAAAACACAGTTCTTATTACAATAACAGAAAATAAAAGTGAAATAGATAAAACAATACTAGAAGAAATAGATTCTCATATCAAGAATTCGTCACTTTCTGCTGAAGTAGTAGTTATGGAAAGTGATAAGAAATCATTTGAAGATGCAAAGAAAGTCAAATTGTCTCCTGGCAAGCTTAAGTTAATTGAAAAAGCAGCAGGTGGCAATAATAAAATAAATCCAGCGGAAATTAAGGAAAAATCAGTAAAGGAAATAGTGAATATCATAAAAGAAAATAATCAGGAAGATAAAAATTTAGAAAAAATAATTAAAAGCATAGAAAAAGAAAATAAAGAATTAGACAAACTAAACAAGAAGATAGAAAAAGAAAAGGAAAAAGAGGATAGAAAAGCTGAGAAAGAAAATAGAAAAACAACTAAGTCTGATAAAAAGAAAGACGAATCAAATAGCAATAATAATAGCAAAAAGGATAATGAGAAGAATAATAAAAATATAAAAAGCACAAAAACAAATAGAAATAATGGTGACAAGGATAAAGATAATAATAAATCAAACAATAAATCAAAAGATAAGAATCAGAAAAAGAACAATAAGGATAATGAAAAAGAATCTAAAAAGAATGAGAAAAACAATTCAAAGAATAATCAAAAAAACAATAAATAAAGACATAAAACCTAAGCCCTTGCTTTAAGCTAGGGCTTTTCTCATGTTGATATTTGGACTGTACTATGCATTTACTTAGAATAATGAAAGGATAACAAGTAAAGCTACAATAGACACAACAATGGCAATAACACCATACAATACCTTTTTTCTTATGAAGAAAATCTTAGCCATAATATCACCCCTTGATATAATTTAAATACTAGGGCACAATATTCCATATTATAATCTATTTGTCAGAGTGAAGATATATTCATAAAACATATAAATTGTAATCGAATATGCTTACATGTAGTGGTTTAGATTTACATATATGGACATTTATAATATAATAAATGATATAAGTTATTTTAATGTGGAGGATGATTTTATGAAAACCAGGATTATTACAGATAGTGCTAGCGATTTATCATCTGATATTATTTCAAGATGTGGCATAGATGTGTTACCAATACTTGTCTATCTAGGGGATGAAGAATATAAAGACAGAGAAACTCTAGAGCCTAAAGAACTCTATGATAATATGAGAGAAGGAAAGGTATACAAGACCTCCCAAGTATCTCCACAAGTATTTAAAGAAAAATTTGAGGAATATGCAAAGAAAAATGAACCTTGTATATACATAGCTTTTTCATCAGGATTATCAGGAACATATCAATCGTCTCTAATAGCAAAAAACGAAGTATTAGAAGATTACCCTAATTTTGACATATCGATAATAGATACTAAATGTGCCTCGGGTGGCTTTGGCTTAGTGGTTTTGAAAGCTGCGCAGATGGCTATGAAAGGAATTACAAAAGAGGAAATAGTAAAAACCGCTGAATTTTACTCTAAACATATGGAGCATATATTTACAGTTGATGATTTAGAATATCTTTATAGAGGAGGGAGAGTAAGTAGAACTGCAGCTGTAGTAGGCTCTCTTCTAAATATTAAACCAATATTACATGTAGATGATGGGAAACTAATTCCTTTAGAAAAAGTAAGAGGACGAAATAAGGTGCTAAAGAGAATGATGGAAATAATCGAAGAAAGAGGAGTAAACTTAAGCAGTCAAATTATAGGTATCACCCATGGTGATGATATAGAAATAGCTATGAAAGCAAAGGAATTGATGGAAGAAAGATTTAATTGCAAGGATTTTGTCATTAACGACATAGGATGTGCTATCGGCGCTCATTCTGGTCCAGGCACATTAGCAATATTTTTCTTAAATGAATTAGAATAAAGTACTATGTAAAAGCTTCCTTAAGATTCGTTGGAAGCTTTTACATTTTTCTAAATTTTTCGTAATAAATATGCTATTTCCCTTAAATCAGGCAATATACATATATAAAGAAGAAATTACAATCATTTATAAGCTTTGACAAAAAAATAACAATAAAATATACTATATTTAAAGAAAGTCCGTTAGAAATAGAGATACAAAATTTTTCAATCGCTATTGTTAAAATAATAACAAAGGAGATGCTATCATGATATTTATTAACGTTTGCATTGGTAGTGCATGTCACCTTAAAGGAGCATATAGTGTAATAAAGGAACTTCAACAGATAATTGATAAAAAACAGCTATCGGACAAGATTACTGTAAAAGCAGCGTTCTGTTTAGGTGAATGTACAAAAGCGGTTTCTGTAAGGGTCGATGAGGATAAGGTAATTTCAGTTGAAGAAGGAGCTGTTAGGGAATTCTTTGAAAAACATATAGCTGGGAGGCTTTAAAATGAAGTTCATTAATTTTATAAAGGAAAACTGCAACAACTGCAATAGATGCCTTAGAATATGTCCCTCTAAGGCAATTACTATTCTAGAAGATCATGCTGAAATAGTAGATGATTTATGCATTTCATGTGGGAAATGTCAGATTGCTTGTCAAAAAGGTGCTTTAATCATAAAAAGTAATGTATCTCAAGTGAAAAAGGCTATACAAAGTAAAAAGAGAGTAATAGCTAGTGTAGCACCATCTTTTGCTGGTGCATTTGATATGAGTGACGAATATCAAATAGTAACAGCCTTAAAGAAACTTGGGTTCGATATTATAGAGGAAACAGCTATAGGTGCTGAAATAGTATTGGATTATTATAATAAATATTACGAAGAAGGAAAATATAAAAATCTTATTACTACAAGTTGTCCTTCTGTTAATAATCTTATAGAAAAGTATTATCCTTCATTGACTAAATATATGATACCAGTAGTATCTCCAATGATTGCTCATGGAAAGCTTTTAAAACATAAATATGGAATAGATAGTGTAGTAGTATTTATAGGGCCATGTCTTGCTAAAAAAGCTGAGGCAGAAGATTTTCAACATGAAGGAATAATTGATTCAGTGCTAACCTTTGAGGAGTTAGATTATTGGTTTTTAGAAGAAAATATAGTGTTAAGAAACCTTGAGCCTCAACCATTTAATCAAACCTCATATAAACGAGGAAGTTTATTTCCTGTTAAGGGTGGCTTAAGCGAAGAAAATAGCTTCGTTAGGAAGAAATATGAACTTATGAGGATAAATGGAGTAGAAAGCTGCAAGGAGTTTCTTGAGTGTATTGAAAATAACGGAATAGATGGATTTTTTGCAGAACTTAATATATGTAATAATAGCTGTATAGACGGGCCAGGAATGCCTAAAGATAACATCAACCATTATGTTAGACAAGACAAAATAAAGAAATACGTAATTAAAAAGAAATGTTATGCCCAGGGTGATATTGAATATAATTATGAAAATATTGATTTTACTAAAAGATTTTTTAATAGAAAGGCAAGTAGAAAGACTGCTACAGAAGATAAGATAAAAGAAATATTAGGTAAAATGGGCAAGCGTAGTCAAGAGGACGAACTCAATTGTACTGCCTGTGGTTATGCTTCTTGTAGAGAAAAAGCTAAGTCTGTAATCGAAGGTATGTCTGATATTAATATGTGCTTACCATTTATGAAAGCAGAAGCTGAGAGTTTAAGAAACGTTATTTTTAAAAACAGTCCTAATATTATCTTTATTTTGGATGAAGACCTTAAGGTGAAAGAGTTTAATCCAAAATCAGAGAGAGCCTTTAATATTAAGGCAGAAGCCATGAAAGGAGAACCAATATCAAAGCTTATTGATGAAGATATTTTTCTAAGAGTTATTTCAACTAAAGAGGATTTAATAGGTCATAAGCTAGTATATTCTCAGTATGGATTAGTCCTAATAGGAAATATTACGTATCTGGAAAAAGAAAAGGTATTAATGGTAATAATGACAGATGTTACTTTAGCTGAAAAAAATAAAGAAGAGCTTGCCAGAGTGAAGAAAAACACATTAAATGCAGCACAAGAAGTAATAGACAAACAGATGAGAGTAGCACAAGAAATAGCAAGTCTCTTAGGTGAGACTACAGCTGAAACAAAGGTTATACTTACTAAACTAAAGGATATTGCTTTAGGAGAAGCAGGTGATATTTAATGGATTGTTTTGTAGACATTGCATATGATAGTCTAATTAAATATGGCGAGGAGCTTTGCGGAGATAAGGTAGAGCTAATAGATAGTGAAAATGGAATTATCATAGTGCTGGCAGATGGATTAGGAAGTGGCGTAAAAGCTAATATACTAGCAACAATGACAACCAAAATAGCAGGAACTATGTTAAGAGAAGGAGTAGGTATACTAGAAACAGTAAATACAATAGCTAGTACCCTGCCTGTATGTAATGTAAGAAAGCTGGCATATTCAACCTTTGGAATAATTAAAATTCATGAGGATGGAACAGCATATATAATTGAATATGATAACCCGCCAATATTTTTTATTAGAAACAATGAAGAAAAAATAATAGAAAAAAAAGAGATTATAGTAAATGAGAAAAGAATAATGGAGAGCTATATAAAGCTTGAAGAAGGAGATGTTATAGCTTTAGTAAGTGATGGAGTAATACATGCTGGAGTAGGTGAAATATTAAACCTAGGTTGGCAGAGAGAAAATGTATTAAACTATCTGAAAAAACAAATAACAATAGAAAAAAGTGCAAAAGGTATATCTAAAAGCCTAATAGACACATGTAAATGCTTATATGCAGGCAAGCCAGGAGACGACACAACAGTAGTTACTATAAAAATTAGAAAACCTGAAGTCATTGATTTATTTACAGGCCCACCAGAAAACAAGGAAAATGATAGCCAGTTAGTATATGATTTTATGAAAGGAGACGGGAAAAAGATAGTATGTGGGGGAACTGCAGCCAAAATAGTAGGTAGAGAGCTTAATCGTGAAATAGAAGTAGATTTGGATTCAATGACTAACGATGTCCCACCTATGGCGTATATAAAAGGGATAGATTTAGTGACAGAAGGAGTACTCACTCTTATTAAAACAGTAGATAAAATTAAAAACTATATAAACAAGGATACATTAAATTGTTACAATGGAAAAGATGGAGCATCACGTCTTGCTAAAATACTCATAGATGATTGTACTCATTTAAATCTCTGGGTAGGTAAGGCAATAAATCCAGCACATCAAAATCCTAGTTTTCCAGTAGACTTGAGTATAAAACTTAATGTAGTAAGTGAATTATCAATGTTATTGAAAAGTATGGGTAAAAAAGTAAAAATTTTTTATGTTTAATAAAAGATATAATTATATCCTTTTGAACCATATGTTAGCATTCATATTATTTTCCACTATGAAAAAACTAGATATAAGAATATAATCTAGGAGGAAAACATATGACATCTAATATTATGGAAATAGTCAATAAAATAAATAGTGTTTTATGGGGACCATTAATGATTTTACTTTTACTAGGAACCGGTTTAATGTATTCAATAAGGCTTAGATTCTTACAAGTGACAAAGTTAGGGACAGCAGCGAGACAAATTTTTGGTAAGAAAGAGGATAAATCAGATGCAGAAGGATTATCACCATTTCAGTCGCTTACAACTGCTATAGCAGCACAAGTAGGAACTGGAAACCTAGCTGGAGTTGCTACTGCAATAGCTGCAGGGGGCCCTGGTGCCATATTTTGGATGTGGATTAGTGGCTTTTTAGGCATGGCTACTATTTTTGCAGAAGCAGTATTAGCTCAGCTATTTAACGAAGAGAGAGAAGGAGTATTAACAGGAGGACCAGCTTATTACATAAGTAAGGGACTAAAAAGTAAGTTTTTAGCTGGTTTTTTTGCAATATCTATAGTATTAGCTTTAGGAATAATGGGAAACATCGTTCAATCAAATTCAATAGTCACAGCAGTAAAAAATGCAGCACCAAAAATTCCACCATTAGCTGTTGGAATAGTAATTGCAATATTAGCAGGGTTGATTTTTATAGGAGGAATAAGTCGTATAGGTTCTTTTACGGAGAAAGTAGTACCAATAATGGCTTCACTTTATATATTAGGTGGTTTAGCAATAGTAATTATAAATATAGATATGCTTTTACCAGCATTAAAGATGATAATATACGGTGCATTTAATCCAAAAGCTGCTACTGGTGGATTAATAGGGGCCACAATTAAAGAAAGTATTAGATATGGTATAGCTCGAGGCCTTTTTTCAAATGAAGCAGGTATGGGTTCAACTCCTCATGCCCATGCAGTAGCAAAGGTTGACCATCCTGTTCAGCAAGGTCTAGTATCAATTATTGGTGTTATAGTAGATACAGGTGTAGTATGTACTATAACAGCATTAGTCATATTAACGACAGGTGTATTAGGCTCTGGACTTACTGGTGCAGAACTTACACAGGAAGGATTCCGTGTGGGATTAAGCGGTATCACCAGTAACCTAGGATTGCAGTTTATTGCAGTTAGTTTGTTTTTCTTTGCTTTTTCCACTATAATTGGTTGGTATTTCTTTGGAGAACAAAACATAAAATATCTGTTTGGGAATAAGGGAGTATTTTTTTATAGAATATTAGTATTAGCAGGAATTGTTATTGGAGCTTTATTAGAAGTAGAGTTGGTATGGAGCTTGGCAGATATGTTCAATGCACTCATGGTAATACCAAACCTTATTGCATTAGTAGGTTTATCTTCATTAGTAGTAAAAGCAACAAAAGAATTTAATGAAAAATACGAGAAAAAGATAAGATAACATAACTAATCAAACCTTTATTATTGCATTATCTTTGTATATTATGATACAATACGACTATTAAGTCATAGTATTCATATATTAAGATAAAGGGGGTTGATAAAGTGCCAAAAAACACATTCTTCAATTTACCTAAAGATAAAATCAACAAAATAATTGAAGTTTCAATAGATGAGTTTGCAGAATACTCATATAATAATGCAAGTATTAATAGGATAGTAGAAGCTGCAGATATAGCAAAAGGAAGCTTTTATCAATATTTTGAGGACAAAAAAGACTTATATAAGTATATCATTGAAGAAGCAGAAAAGAAGAAGCTTTCATATTTGATGGATGTTGTTGATAAACAATATTACTCCAATTATTTTAAGTCACTAAAGGAGCTTTATCTTGCAGAAATGAAATTTGCCATGAATTCACCTAAGCTTTCCATAATAATATTAGACTTGGAAAAAAGCAATGATAATAGTCTAAAAAGAGAAATATTAGGAGATACCTACAATGTTAATAAAGTATATGAAGAATTATTATTAAAGGGCATAGACAATAGAGATATTAGTGATGATATTGATATTAAACTAAATACATTTTTACTTGGATCACTAAATATATCTATATTAGAATATTATATGTATGAAGTAAACTTGGATTTTGAACAAGCAACTAAATACATTGATAACATAGTAGAGCTATTTAAGAATGGTATAAAAGACAAGAAAAGGCTTGTAAGGAATGTAGAAGACAGATTTTACTAAATAGGGGGAGCAAATATGTTAGTAGGTAAAAAAGTAAAGCTTAGAGGACTTAAAATTGAAGATGTAGAACTAGCATACCAATATATGACAGAATCAGAGGTATTACTAAATTTAAGTCCTGGAATACCGTATCCAATGACCTTGGAAAGGGAAAGAAAATGGTTTGAAAGTCAAATTGAAATGGAAGATACATATAATTTTTCCATAGAGGATATAAAAACAGGCCTTTACATAGGAGGATGTGGAATAAATAAAATTGATTGGAAAAATAGAGTTGCAACAGTAGGGATATATATTGGAGATGGTGATTTTAGAGGAAAGGGTTATGGAACGGAGGCTATGTCACTATTAATCAAGTTTATTTTCGATCAAATGAATATTAACCGAATTCAGCTTTTTGTATTTTCATTTAATGAAAGGGCAATAAAATCATATAAGAAAAACGGATTTACAGTAGAAGGTAGACTAAAGCAATCAATCTTTAGAAACGGAAAATATCATGATGAAATAATCATGTCAATTTTAAGAGAAGACTACTTAGAAATAAAATAAAATAACCACCCGCTTAAGGGTGGTTATTTACTATATAGGAGTACGTAGACTTGGAAACAACAGTATAAGCATAATAATCAGAATCAAAAGGATTGGTCCAAAAACTATTAGTGCAGAAAGTATTATGGCCAGAACATCATTTTTTTCTAATTCGATTTTATTACTTTCCTGAGCTTTCCATTCCGCCTTAGGATCAAAATCATTTAATTCCGAACTATTTACGGATTTATTTCTTTCTTTTAACCAGTTCATAGCACGGTCTATTTTCTTTTGAAACATCATAATGATATCAATGCCTTTCTATTATTTATCCTTTGTATTAAGCTTATGGTGACAAGCTACAAAATGGCCAGGTCTAGCTTCTTCAAATTCAGGTACAACTTTTTTACATATGTCTGTAGCGTATTTACATCTTGTATGGAATTTACATCCTGGAGGCGGTTTAATTGGACTTGGGATATCGCCTTCAAGTATTTCTACTTTTCTGTTACTATCAACATCAGTAGTAGGTATTGCAGAAAGAAGTGCTTCTGTATAAGGGTGCAAAGGGTGCTCATAAAGCTCTGCAGTCTCAGCAAGCTCTACAATATTTCCTAGATACATAACACCGACTCTATCACTGATATATTTGATTACACTTAAATCGTGTGAAATAAATAAGTAAGTTAAGTCTTCCTTTTCTTTTAAATCCAACAGTAGATTAATAATTTGAGATTGTATAGATACGTCTAGTGCAGAAACGGCCTCATCACATACAATGAATTTTGGTTGTAATGCCACAGAACGTGCAATCCCAATACGTTGCCTTTGACCACCAGAAAATTGATGTGGATAACGATGTACGAAATATGGTGCCAAGCCACATTTATCCATAGAATCAAGGATATAATCCTGTATGCTTTTGTCATTCTTAGCAAACATCTTATGAGCATATAAGCCTTCTGATATTATCTGTCCTACTGTAAGTCTAGGATTTAAAGAGGAATATGGGTCTTGAAATATTAACTGCAAATCTTTTCGAAGAATTCTCATTTCTTCTTCTGATAATCTGGCTAAATTAATACCCCTATCTCTGTAAGCTTCATATTTTTCAAAGTCAGGATGATCACGATATTTATCCATTAATTTTCTAATTTCTGCCTGAATAGTTTCTAGTTCTTTTTCGATTTTAGCAAGTTCTTTTTCTGTATTCTGAATCTTATACATGTAATTAGCTGTATCATTTTGAATCTCCGCTTCACTTTTACCTTTTTCTTTTAACGAAGATTTTATTCCTTCTAATTTTATTTTGTCCTTATTAATTTTATTTTTGAGTTTTCGAGCTTCTACACTAATCTTATATTCTTTTACTAAGACATCGGATACTGGGGCCAAATCATCTGCTACCATAAGACCACCAACTAATTGAGCTATATCATAGAATAAAGTTCTAGCTTCTTTTTCTGCATCACGAAGTTTTTCTAAGGCATAATATTTTTCATCGCCTTCAGGTAATGCCTCATATGCTTTACGAGCAGATTCTTCTTTTATTTGTAATTCATTTAATTTACGATGTTCTGATACTAAATTCTTTAATATATCTAAAACATATTCAGGTGCTAATTCATCAATACCACTGCCATAGTACATAGTACGACCATCTGTCTGATCATATAGATGCAGAAGGGTACGTCCAAAAGTTGATTTGCCACAACCACTTTCACCAACTAAGCCTAAGGTTTCTCCTTCATAGATATCTATTGATATATCGTCATTAGCCCTAACATATAACTGTTCTTTTTGCATAAATGATGATTTTTTAATAGGAAAATATTGTTTCAAATTTTGAATACGAAATAACAAATTCTTTTCTTTTTCTGTTTTAACCATTGGACCTCACCCCTTTCTTTGGATAGAAGCAACGAATTTGATGTCCTTCTTCAACCTCTACATATTCAGGTTCATTCTCGTGACATCTATCAGTTGCATATTTGCATCTAGGAGCAAATTTGCAACCTTTTGGTAAATTTAAAGGATGAGGTACTGCACCTGGTATTGCTTCTAAACGAGTACCAGCTGGTGTATCTAATCTTGGTATGGAAACCATTAAACCTTCAGTATATGGATGAGAATAAGGGCTTTCCTTACCAAATATGGTTCTAGACGATGCTTTTTCTACTACCTGTCCACAGTACATAACAGCTACATCGTCAGCCATTTCATTAATAACACCTAAGTCATGGGTGATAAATAAAATAGAAGTTCCAATTTTTTCTTTTAATTCATTCATTAATTTCAAGATTTGTGCCTGAATAGTAACATCCAATGCAGTAGTAGGCTCGTCTGCAATCAAAAGCTTTGGTACACATGCAAGAGCCATTGCTATCATAACACGTTGCCTCATACCACCAGATAATTGATGAGGATATTGTTTTGCAACAGATTCTGGATTAGGTATCTTAACAAGTGACAACATTTCTACAACTTTCTCAGCTGCTTGTTTCTTAGTCATTTTTTGGTGAATTATAAATGGTTCTGAAACCTGTCTTTCAACTGTAAATATAGGGTTCAGAGAGGTCATAGGCTCCTGAAAAATAACAGAGATATCATTTCCTCGAATTTTTGACATTTCTTTAATAGGAACATCTATTAGATTTTCTCCATTAAAAATAATTTCGCCGCTATCTATATAACCATTTCCATCTAAGAGCTTTATGATACTCATTGCTGCAACACTTTTACCGCTTCCACTTTCACCAACAATGCCAAGGGTTTTTCCAGCTTCAACAGAATAAGATACACCGTTTACTGCTTTCACTGTTCCTCTTTTCGTTTCAAAATAAGTATGCAAGTTTTTGATTTCTAATAGTGCCATCTACTCTTCCCCCTAACGTTCTTGAGATTTTGGGTCAATTGCATCACGCAAGCCTTCACCAATTAGGTTTATGCTAATAACGCATATACCTAAAGCAATAGAAGCATATACCCATCTCCACCAGTAGTTTTGGATAACGATACTGTTGTTTGCTCCAAATAGCATATTACCCCAAGTTGGTTGGGGAGCCTGCACCCCAAAACCTAAATAAGACAAGGATGCTTCGGTCAACATACTACTTCCGAAAGATAATGTTGCTGAAACTATAATAACTGATATAACATTCGGTAAAATGTGTCTAAACACTATAGACATTCTCTTGATACCAACTGATCTTGCTGCTATAACATATTCTTGCTCACGCACTGAAAGAACCTGTGCACGGACTAGCCTTTGAAGTCCTGGCCATGATAATACTCCTAGAATAACCATGATTAAGAATATCTTTTGATTTGTTCCCATAGAGTTCCCAATCAATGCAGATAAAATCATTGCAAATGGTAAGAATGGTAACGAAGATACCATTTCAGAAATTCTTTGGAAAAACATATCTATTTTACCGCCAAAATAACCAGATATACCTCCGATAACTACACCAATAACTGTAGAAATAATAACTGCAACAGCTCCTATTGTCATGGTCATACGGCCACCATTTAATAGTCTGGTAAAAATATCTCTACCTAAGTCATCAGAGCCAAATAAATATCCTTTTAATCCCCAGGTAAGCACATCTCCTTGTGTAGTAACAGCATAATTTTGATAAAATCCTGTATAAACCTGTTGGATATCTGCATTTATTACTTTTTTTGGAACAGTTGATTGATTATAATAATTTGCACCCCAAGCAACAACATCCTTATTTTCTGTCAATGCAGTGTAGTGATATCTACCGCCTTTGATTGATACAATTTTGCTCTCTGTTTCAGGCACTTTACCTTCTCCTTTGTCAACAGAAACATTACCCCAAACAAATACTTTACCTTGGTCATTTACAGCAGCCATAGTTGAAGCCGTAGTAGCTATATCTACTATTTTTCCCATATTGGCAGGTACATTAGAGTAACTATTTTGTTGAGAGCCAAGATAAACTGCCTGACCATCAATAGTTAAACCCATTACAGCATCTGCAGTAACTGCAATTTTTTGTAGCTTTCCTTGGTAAGGATGGAATTCGTTATAATCATTATTCATTGTATTACCAAAGTAGATACTACGACCATCTTCAGTTAAAACTATTGAACATTGATAACCAGCATAAATATCTTTTATATTTTTAAGACTTTTTACTTCCATTGGAATAGATGCTTGCTTCTGTCTATTGTTACCCCAAGCAAATAATATTCCTTGGTCATTTAATGCAAGAGCGTGGTCGTAGCCTGCTGCAATATTTGTAATTTTACCCATGTCTACAGGTTTCTTTGTAGCTTCATCAATAGGCAAATTTTTAATGTTTATAGCACTACTTATCCTTGTTTTACCCCACATGTATAATTTTCCATCTGTAGATACTCCAATACTAAATGTAGGTCCAATAGCTATGTCTTGTACTTTTCCCACTAACTCTTTAGGAACAGACATCATATCAAATCCTGGAGCCACATTTAGCTGACTTGTTTCAGAGAAAGACAAGTCAACTGGCTTGATCAATGGTCCTACTATTACCGTAATTAACATTAATAAGAATACTCCTAGGGCAAACATACCTACTTTATTATCTCTATAGGTTTTTACAATAGTTCGTAAGGGACTTTGGACTTGTTCTTCTTCAAGTAAAGATAATTTTTTCTTTCCTCCAAACAGATTTGAAAAGAGGAGGGATAGAAAACTAGGCTTCTTTTTATTGTCTTTCTTATTTTCGTTAAATTCTTTTACGCTCATATCTATTTACCTCCTCTTAACGATTTACTCTTACACGTGGATCTACAAATCCGTAGCTTATGTCAGTAATTAAATTACCAAGTAAAGCGAGTACAACATAAAACAACTGAATTGCCATAGTGACGTCATAATCTTGATTCACTAATGAATCATAAAAGAATTTTCCCATACCATTTATGTTAAACATTCTTTCAGTAATCATTGCACCAGAGAATACACTCATAATCCAACCGATAAGCAATGTGACAACTGGAAGAAGTGCGTTTCTCCACGCATGTGATAGTATTACTACTTTTTCTTTTAATCCTTTAGCTCTTGCAGTCTTTATACAATCCATTGTAAGTGCATCGCCCATTGCTGCACGCACATACCTAGTTAATCCACCAAGAGAAGCTAAAGTTAAAACCATTAAAGGTAAAGTTAAATGATACATAGTATCTAAGAATAATTGAAACTCTGTTCCTTTGAAATTAGGTGTGTTCATACCACTAACAGGGAACCATCCTAATTTTACAGCAAAAGCGAAAATGAATAGCAATCCAAATATAAACACAGGAATACTATAACCTATGATGGTAAGTACTTGTACTACTTTATCGAATGTAGAGTTTTTCTTTACTGCACATATTATCCCTAATGGGATGGTTATAATAAATGCTAAAGCAATTGAAAATATGTTTATAAATACGGTTACCTTAAGAGGTGTTTTTACTACTTCGACGACTGGTTGCTTAAACTTAGAAGACATTCCTAGATTTCCTTGTAGTACTCCGCTAATCCATTTACCATATCTTACTATAGTAGGATCGTCTAATCCCAATCTTTCTCTTGCTTGTTGATACCTAAATTGATACTCTTGCGGTGTTAGTTTGTCTTTTAGAGGTTCTACTTCAGCTCTAGCTCGGTCTCCAGGTATCATATTATATAAGAAGAACAGGAGGACAGACATAACAGCAAATACAAATATCATATATAAAATTCTTTTTAAAATGTATTTAGTCATTTTATTACCTGCCTTATTCAAAATTTATTTTAATCGTTTTAATGTATATATATTTGAACATCATGAATAATAGACTTTAATAATAGACTTTTAACGTTTTATTACATTAAAGCGTTTATTTTTTATGTAGAAATAGGGTATTTTCATACCCTATTTCTACTGATTTATTATATTTATTTTTGTTGATTACTATAATTATTCTGTTACATATGAGTAAAGAATTGCTTGAGTTATTTCTACAAGTGAATTTATATTGTAATTTTGTAATTTTTCATTATAGAAATCATGATACATATTTGAATAAAGTGGTACGTCAGGTAATAATTCATTCCATCTATCAACGAATTCAACAAATTTAGCTTTGAATCCATCTCTATCTGTTGGATCAGTTAATACCATATCTTTAGCAAGTTGTTCTAGTTTTTCGTCGATGATATAGTTGTTGTTGTATCCTTGTTTAATCATATCTGGGTCTGTTGTATATGTTGTAGATAAATCATAACGTGGAGTATAGTTTGTTGCTAAGTTAAACATTCCATATGTAGGAACTCCATACTTAGCATCTACACTGCTATCACGATACATATAGTTTAATAACTCTGTGAAAGTCATAACAGTTTGATTAATTTGCATACCTGCTGCTGCTACGTCAGGATTTTCTTGTAGTTTAACTACTAGCAGGTCAGATACAGCATTTTGTTCTGTAGAAGCCCATTCTATAATAAGTGGCATTAATGTGCCGTCTTCTAATTTCTTATAACGAATACCATCTTTATATTCATTTCCATTAGCATCGTATATCCATCCGCCTTCTTCTAGAAGCTTAACTGCACTCTCAAGGCTGTATGGATATTGATTTAACTTTTCATTTAACTGAGATTTAGTTTCTTGATAGAACCACATTGACTCACCATAAGGTCCGTTAACTACAGAACCGAAACCACCAGTGAAAGCCTTAGCAAAATCGTTTCTATCTAGAAGGTGAGCGATTGCTTGACGAACATTAACATCAGCAGTAGGCCCGAAGTCGCATGCAAATACTAACTTTCCATATCCTGAACGTGGGTATTCAGTAAAAGCAAATCCACCTTTATCTACAAGGTCAAGACCAGCATTGATTTCATCCCCACTTGCCATACCTGACAATAAATCTACTGAGCCTGTAGCTAACTCGTCTAATGAAGTTTCTTGGTTAACTTTCTTATAAATAATTGTTTGAATCATAGGTTTTTGACCTGTATAATCTCCAGCAAATTTATCATTTACTTGAAGAACAGCAGTCTTAGCAGCTTCATCATAACTTTCAACTACATAAGCACCACTTGATGGGAAAAGTATTGACATTCTTGCTTCAGAAATTCTAGCTTCATAAGCATCCTTAGTAAAGTTTTCTGAGAAGTAGCAACCATTACCATCATCTTTGATTTCTACTGAATCATCAGTCCAGAATGATAACTTTGTAGGAGCAACACTTGCAAGTGGTAACTCATAGAAGTATGGAAGATTTTCTGCAGATATAGTAACAGCAAAAGTTTTGTCATCAATTAATCTAACGCCTGTAAATTCCTTTTTTGCACCTGTAGAGAAATCTTTCCATCCTGTAAAGTAATAGCCGTAGTCGTTACTTGCAGCCATTTCACCTACAACAGGTGATGACCAGAACATTACTGATGCAACATAGTCTTTAGCTGTGATAGGAGTTCCATCATTATATACTAAGCCATCTTTAATAGTCCATGCATGAGTCTTAGAACCATCTTCATTTTCTGTAACTTCATGTTTTTCTACTACAGTTTCATTAATTACATACTCACCGCCAAATGTCATATCAACAGTGCTATAACCATTAATGAAATTCCAGATATCATAGTCTGCAGCATTGTTTTGCCAGTAAGGTGCCCAGTCACCTGATAATTCTGTAGTATTTCCAATTGTAATTTGTCCGGTTGGACTTGTAGGAGCTGTTGGTGTGTCATCAGCTGGTGTATCAGCTGGTGTATCAGTTGGTGTGTCAGTTGGTGTGTCAGTTGTTGTATCCTTTGGAGTACATCCAACTAAAAACGCTGAAAATGCTAGTGTTAGCACTAGTAAAAAGATAAAACTTTTTTTCATCATTCTTTTTCTTCCCCCTTAATAAATTATTATTTTATTTTAAAAGTAGATATGATTAGCTCATATTACTTCTAAAAACTAATGATATGTAAGTACTTATACAGACAAAAAGCAGATTATTCCCCTATTATTGAATCAAGCCACAATAATATTTCCGCTTTCATAGTTTGTCTTATTTTTAATATTATTTTGTTATCTTCGATGCTCAAAAACAAGTCTTACATAAAACAAATTGTTTTTTTATGATTTATTTAATTAAAGTGGAAACTTGTATACCTACATAAGCCATCAATGCTTGTTTATGGTAGCTTTGTTATATTCTAATACATATTTTAAAATAATTCAACTCATTTTTGGCAGTAATCAAGAATATGGTTCATAAACTGGAAAAATTCAATGTTTTATTATGTAATATAATTGTAACATTCGACTAATTTTAAAAAATATTACATACAATAGTATTATATTAAATGTTTGCTATTTTTTTTTAGATAATTTAAGTATATATATTTTATAATACTTTTATTGAATAGTCAATCAATTCTGTCTCATTACATATGTATGTAGATTTTATTAAAACATTATTAAAATTAATTAAAAGCACTTAATAATTATGATTATCAAACTTTCAATTTCATATTTTCTAGAAACTTGATTAGCATTAAAAACCTGATAGTGTCAATAAATAAAGATATTATATGTAATTTTATTTAGTAACAGCTAGGAAGTACATATTCTAGGGCTTTTTATATACTTTAAAAGTTCTAAAATTTTCTATAGACAAGTGTAAAGAATAGTAGTATAATGTTCTTTGTGGTCAATAATGCATCTTTAGCTCAGTTGGTAGAGCAACTGACTCTTAATCAGTGGGCCCAGGGTTCGAGTCCCTGAAGATGCACCAGTAAACAATAAGTAATCCCAATGCTATCAAGGCATTGGGATTTTTTTATTTTACCACCAAAATAAGCAAAATCAAAGGAACATAGGATTAGTGTAAACTAAGGTAAAATATGATCCTGTGATGTGAATTAAGTAACCTTTTATATATTTTTGAATATATTTATATCGGAAAGTGACAAAACTTTTCCAAATAATAAAAAAAAGGATGTTTAAAAGGTGAATTTTAATCATGAACTTAATCAGGTTGTTGAACAAATGAGCAGTAAAGAAACACTTATTAATGAAATATCAGGTATAGGAGCAAGCTGTATTGCTGAAATAAACGGGATGTTTTTTCTGTTAATTGAAATAGAAATAGGAAATTTGGAACGGGTATTTGTAATTAGAATATCAGCAGCACTTGCAGCACAATTATTAAGCTCAGGAGTTGAACTTTGTGAAATAGTGAACAGAATTCCAACCTCGACACCAGGAACAGAAGTAAATCTTATCTGTGCATTCGTAGTAGGAGAAAATGTATTCTTAGTATTCAATATTGAAAATGACACAGATGAACTTATTCTAGTTAGAGTACCTTTATGTACTATTATTGAGTTATAATAGTATTTTAGTATTTAGCGTATGTTATTTTTGAAAGAGCCTTAAATGGCTCTTTTTTTGTTTGCGAGGCATGTTGCCGAGCCGATGGTTTGAAAGAAAACCTATCACCTAGCTAATGGGAAGATAAGCTGTAAGCAAGGGCGCTTTCGGTGACGAAAGGGTCTGAAGGGAGCTGATGGCGGTTATTGGAACGAAGCGAAAGCGAACCAGTGTTGGCAGATGTAGTGGATAACCCTCCGAAAAATGGGAACGTCCTAAAATTAGCCGAACTACATATGTTTTGATGGTCGTATTAATAACAGGCGGAGTAACTTAACCTCGGAATTACTGTACTCGAAGCTGTAGATTTCATTTACAAGCGAAAGTAAGAGGTGAAATTAGGGTGCAGTATGCAGATGAAGCCGTAGTAGTGATTAAACCTATACCAATGAAGGCTAGCAATAGACTGGAGGAGAAAATATAGGAGACACATCACAGAGTTGGTGTGACTGCCATAGACCAAAAGTTTATGGTAGATGTGAAGGGCGGAAGAAATTTCAAAGTGTATCAAAAGGGATTTTAAGCGAGAATGAAAGTGTTAAAAGAAAGCTGAAATGCTTAAAGGTACGTATTCTTGGTATAAAATAACTTGCGAGGGATAATGACGACACAGATATGAAGTAGTTAGGGAAAACGAAGATAAGATTGGCACAGAGCTAGAGACGTCAAATGACCCTTAGGAATTCCCACTGTCAAGGACAGGGTAGTGCAACAAGCTGTTGTAAATGTAATAGAACCAATATTTGACGAAACATTTCATCCATCCAGCTATGGGTATCGACCTAATCGTTCACAACATCAAGCAGTAGCAAAAGCAGAACGATTTATGAATAAATATGGCTTAGTACATGTGGAAGATATGGATTTAAGTAAATGTTTTGACACCCTAGACCATAAAATTATCATAGATGCAATTGCAGAAAAGATAAGCGATGGTAGGGTATTAAATCTAATTAAAGTATTCTTAAATTCAGGAGTGCTACAAGATGGAAAATTTAGTGAAACTGAAGTTGGAAGCCCACAATGTGGAGTCATATCTCCATTAATTAGTAACATCTATCTAAACAAATTTGACCAAAAGATGATGGCAAAAGGCATAAGACAAAAACCACAAGTGTTTACGAAGGAGTGGAGTTTCTAGGATTTATCATTCATGAAACATGGGTAAAAGTAAACCCTAAACGAATAAAAAGATTTAAGGATAAAATTCGAGAAAAGACAAAACGAAACACGGGAAGAAAGATTGAAGATATCATCAAGGAATTAAATCCGTTGCTAAGGGGTTGGATGAACTATTACAGGATAGCCAATATCAAATCCCTGATAAGGGATTTAATGGGATGGATAAGAAGACGATTACGTATGATAAGGATTAGACATTGGAAAACCTACAAAGTTATGCACAAAGAAATGAGAAGACAAGGCATAAAAGAAATGATGAAAAGATGTCCATGAGAAAGTGGAAGAACTCCAATACCCACATCATGCATATTCTTCTTTCAAATAAATTATTTGAAGAACTTGGACTCATTGATTTAGCAAATACGAAGTTGGATTGTTGTCTAACTATTACTAGTTAGGAGAGAAATTTCAGGAGCCGGATACGGCAAATGTAAGTCCGGTTCTGTGAGAGCAAAGAAAATAGGATGTATTATCCTATTTTCTAGCTACTCGATATTTTACTTTACAATTAACTTTTTTAACCCAAAAATCGTTTTCAGAAATTCCACAAAGGGGACATCTCTTAACGTTCAATCTTTTATCCTTGATAAATACAACTATATTGCTGCAATATGGGCACCAACTTTGTCCTAGTTTTAAATTAATATTTTCAGGTATTTTTTCTGTTTTAACTGTTTTTGATTTTTCTATTAATTCATATATAGTTAATTGTTTATCATTCGACATTTGCAGACCTCCAATTTAAACTAGAGCAAAAAGTCTTACTTCATTTTATGATATCATATATTATTCAAGTAATATAATATATCTTTATTAGGTTTATTGTCTAGCGGAAAGGTACATAAAATATTATCGGTGAGTTTCTTGCAATAAATATACACTAAAGCCAATTGCTAATGAAAAACAAATATCGTATAATAATCAGGTATATAATAATGTAGGAAAAATTTTTTGCGAAAGGTATGATATAGTGGTCGTAGAAAATATGATTATCAAAAAGATAGCTGTACATATATTAGATAGCAATTTACAAATGCCTGTTTTTTCGGAAGTGGAGAGCCAGCTTAACGATGATATAATTGAATTTGTTAGCAAACATATTGAAAAAACAATTAATGATGATAATCTTAAACTCGCTACTTTCATTGAAGGTGACAATAAAATTAAAGCCATCTGTGAGAAAATATCAATAGAACATGAATTTTTTCTAGATGGTACAATTAGCATGGCAAATACTTTATTCAAAATAATGCATGAAAATGTAGAGATACCACCAGCAGATGTAATATTCGTATTATTTAGTCTTGATAATGTAATGCACCTTGGAATATTGAAACTTAATTATAAACATTCCTATATACATCATGTTGAAACTACAGAAGACGGAATATTAAATTCAATTATTAAGCAAAAAACTACCTTACCTTCAATAAGCCAAAGAGTAGATGAATGTGCTCTAATTAACTTAGAGAACTTTTCTTTAAATCTTTATGAGAAGAAATACAGCATAAATGATGAGAAAATATTTTACTTTTCATCTATGTTTTTAAAATGTAGCAGTCAAATTTCCTTAAATGAAAAAGTAAAAATTTTCACAAAGGCTACAAAAAAATTTAGTGAAACATATTTCGATGAAGATCCAGTTATTCATGCAGAAATAAAAAAAGCTGTAGTTGAAAGTATAGAGGAAAATGAGGCAATAGACATTGAAAAGGTTGCTAAATCCGTATTTACACAAAATCCGCAGCTAAAACAGGAGTATATAGAACATGTAGAAAAAGCTGGGCTACAAGAAAAAAGCATTCCTGTTGATAATGAGAAAATAGTAGAAAAAAACTTTAGAAAACAGAAAATAAAAACAGATACAGGTATAGAGATTAGCCTACCAATAGAATACTACGGGAGCAATAACAGAGTTGAATTTATTAACAATGCGGACGGAACCATTTCCATATTAATAAAAAATATAGGTAAAATAACTAATAATAAATAAGTGAAATATGAAGCAAGGGAACTAGGTTATTACTTCATATTAAACAAATAGAGGATTGCATATCTGATGCAATCCTCTTATAGATTTTATTTAAAAAACAAGCAGGATTCTTTCTTCTTATTAGTTCCTATAAATTCCTTAAACTCATATTTCTCAAGCTAAGCTATTATTTCTACATATTTACTATAGTTTTAAATGTTTATACCTAATTTTCTGAGTATAATAATATATACATTGTAACCGAATATCATAATATCTGTGCAATAATATAATTATAATAGTAAAATACTTTAATAGATTTCATTTTCGAATATTAAGAAGAAAAAAGTTATTGAACAAAAATAGAAGGAAAAAGCATATCTATTATAGAAAATCATAACAATAGAGAATAAATAAATTGAGGGGGAATAGGATTGAGCTATAATAATTTTTATGATCCAGGGAACTACTCGAATAACCACAATAAACCAAATTACTATGATAGTGGGAACAGAGGCGGTGGAGGCAGTGATGAGATTGTATCTATTGGTACATGGGTTTTAATACTGATTTTGACAGGTATTCCTATTGTAAATATTATATCAGTACTTGTTATGGCTTTTGGAGTAGATAATGAAAACATAAGAAATTATGGAAAAGCTGCTTTAATACTTATAGGAATTGGATTAGTTTTGGCCCTTCTTCTAGGAGCCTGCTCTGCATTTTGATTATATATAATGCTAAAAGCCCTCTACTTGACTAGAGGGCTGAAATCTATTTTACTCACAACTTGTTTACTAATAAAACCTATTAGAGTTTGAGCTATTAGAGTTTTGCATTTTTTGCTTTACTTTTTGCTTTTCATTTTGTCCTATTGAGGTAGAATTACTTAGACTTGGAACCATACCTGATGTCATACCAGTAGAGAAGCTTTGCCCCATATTCATACTAGTATTCATCTTTTGCTTTGCATTTTGTAGCTCGCCTTGGTTTACAGTTTGAGAATTTTTCAAACTAGGAACTCTACCTGTAGTATTTTTCATTAGCTCACTCCTCCAATTAAAGTTTTAGTAAGTATTATAACTTACACAATTATTATCTGCAATAAAGCTATTATTATATACTATAAAAAATTGATGTTTTTGATTATTTTGCTAAACATAATTACTAGCTTTCATAAAATTACCTAGTATCTAAAATCACTAAAATATACAAAATAGTAATGAAAAAGTTCTTAATAATTTTTATATTGAGGTGATTTATGTGGCAAGAAAACCATTAAATCCTAATGCTGCAAAAGCGTTAGAAGAGATGAAACTAGAAATAGCAAATGAAATGGGATTGATAAATGATTTAAATAATATGAATCCAATAAATAATATTTTTACTGCTGGGCCAGTAGGCGGAATGATGACTAGAAATCTAGTTGAAATTGGACAAAAGCAGTTAATAAATAAGGATTGATTTAGGCTGAAGTGATTTTCAGCTTTTTTCTTTGTTATAATTTTATCAAAAAGTTTTTAATCTAATAAAAATGTGGTATATTATTAATGTAACTAATTTTATACTTATAGTTGAAAGGGGGCTTAAAGTTGGGTTTTCAACTAACTAATAGTGCGTTATGGTTGATAGTGGCAATAGCATGTGGATTTATTGAAGCAATAACTCTTGGAATAGCTACAATATGGTTTGCAATAGGAGCTTTGATTGCCTGGGTTTTTGCAATGTTTAATGCACCATTATTGGCTCAGATTCTAGTATTTTTGATTTCATCAAGTGTGTTGCTTTATTTCACTAGGCCTATTGCACAAAAAGTTCTGAAAATAGGGCATACTAAAACTAATGCCGAGACTTTGAAGGGAAAAACTGGAATTGTAATTAAAGAAATAGATAATATACAAGGAACTGGCCAAGTTAAGGTTTCAGGTCAGATATGGTCAGCAAAGACTTTTGATGATGAAAAAATACCTGAAGAAAGTATAATAAAAGTATTAGATATTCAAGGTGTAAAACTAGTAGTTACACAAAAAAATAAAGGGGAGGAATTATAATGACAGGATTTATAACACTTATTGGTTTAATTTTTATTGCTTTAATTTTAATTATGACAAACATCAGAATAGTACCTCAAGCATATGCTTTTGTTGTTGAAAGGCTAGGAGCATATCAGGATACATGGAAAGTAGGTCTACATGTTAAAATACCTCTAATTGATAGAGTAGCAAAAAGAGTATCTTTAAAGGAACAAGTAGCAGATTTTCCACCACAACCAGTTATAACTAAAGACAATGTAACTATGCAAATAGACACAGTTGTATTTTTTCAAATAACTGACCCAAAATTATTTACTTATGGTGTTGAGAATCCTATTGCAGCAATTGAAAATTTAACTGCTACAACTTTGAGAAATATAATTGGAGATCTTGAGCTAGATGAGACATTAACTAGCCGTGATACAATAAATACTAAGATGCGTTCAATACTCGACGAAGCTACTGATCCATGGGGAATAAAAGTAAATAGAGTTGAGTTAAAGAACATAATACCTCCTAGAGAAATCCAAGATGCAATGGAAAGACAGATGAAGGCGGAAAGAGAAAGAAGAGAATCTATACTAAGAGCAGAAGGAGAAAAGAAATCAGCTATTCTTGTATCTGAGGGTAAAAAAGAATCAGCTATATTAGAAGCAGAAGCTGAAAAACAAGCAGCTATACTAAGAGCTGAAGCAAAGAAAGAAGCAGCTATTAGAGAATCAGAAGGTCAAGCTGAGGCTATTCTGAAAGTTCAACAAGCAACTGCAGAAGGATTAAAAATGATAAAAGAAGCTGGAGCAGACCAATCAGTAATTGCTCTAAAAAGTTTAGAATCATTAGCTAAAGTAGCAGATGGCAAGGCTACAAAAATAATCATTCCTTCTGAAATACAAAACCTAGCTGGATTAGCTATGTCACTAAAAGAAATTGTAAACAATGATGAAAATAAATAGAAGTAGGGCGCTCGTTGGGCGCCCTTTTATATACTATTCACTTATTAGAATATTCAAATCCATTAGCTTCTTCTGAAGCTCAATAAGATTATTTTTAATTGAGTCATAGTCTTCTTTTAATGTTTTATCATCAATTATCTTTCCAGTCTTTGATACAAGTCCTTCAAATTGGTCATATACTTGCTGTAGCTCCTCTTTTATGTCATCCTTTAGTTTAATAGTTTCTACAATGTCATATGGGTTATCTCTAATTATATTGGTATCTAATTCATATATTGAATTCAAAGTTGGAATAGTAGTCTTAATATTAAAGTTTTCCTCAATGGCTTGTGCAAGACCTAAAGTAGATTCCTTTTCGCCATGGACAATAAAAATATTATTAGGAATCTTTTTGAAACCTCTTATCCAGTTTAAAAGGCCTTTTCTATCAGTATGCCCTGAAAATCCTTCAATACTATGGACTTCAGCTTCTACAGCTATCTCATCTCCTAGTAATTTTACCTTCTTTGCTCCATCTTTTAGTATCCTACCTAAAGTACCTTCAGCTTGGTATCCTACAAATACTATGCTATTTAATTTTTTCCAAAGATTGTATTTGAGATGATGTCTTATTCTTCCAGCAGTACACATACCGCTGGCTGAGATGATTACTTTAGGAAAGGTATAAGAATTAAGTCTCATAGATTCTTCTTGTGATCTAATATAATGAAGGTTCTGAAATTCAAAAGGATTGTCCCCACTTAATATTAGCTTTTTCGCCTCATTGTCAAAGCAGTCTGAGTTTTCTTGAAAAATTTTAGTTGCAGATACTGCCATAGGGCTGTCAATATATATTGGTATCTTCATAAAAGTTTCAATATCGTTATTATACTCATAATACTGATTTAGCTCATATATTAATTCTTGAGTTCTGCCAACTGCAAAAGAAGGGATTATTACTGAGCCTCCCCTTGTAATAGTAGAGTTTATTATATCGGTAAGTTCATGCACTCTGTTTTCCACATTTTCATGCTCTCTACTACCATAGGTAGATTCAATTATGAGATAATCAGCTTCTTCAATAAACTCTGGATCTCTTAGTATAGGTTTATTTGGCAATCCTAAGTCACCAGAAAATACAATCTTTACTGTCTTATTTTTTTCTTTTATCCAAAGTTCTACTATAGAGGATCCTAATATGTGGCCAGCATCTTTAAATCTAATTGATACTTCATCATTTAGTTCGATTTTTTGGTCATACAGTATAGGTCTAAAATATCTTAAGCTTGCAGAAGCATCCTTTGCAGTATAAAGAGGCTCAACTAAAGGTTTACCAGCTCTGCTTCTTTTTTTATTTTCCCATTTTGCATCAGATTCCTGTATATGGCCACTATCTACTAGCATTATTTCACACAAATCACTAGTTGCTTTAGTAGATATTATTTTTCCTTCAAAACCTTCTTTTACTAGCTTAGGGATTCTACCACTATGGTCAATATGTGCATGACTTAAAATCAAAAAATCTATCTCAGCAGGGTTAAACTGAAACTCTTCATAATTTAGCTTTTCAAGGCTCTTGCTACCTTGAAATAGTCCACAATCAATCAGTATTTTACTTTTTTCAGTGGTTAATAGAAAACATGAACCAGTTACTACTCTAGCAGCTCCAAAAAATTGAATTTTCATTTTTTATCCCCCTCATTGGCTAAAAAGTTGTTTGAATATTTAAAGTATTATATTTATTATATCATAGTCTTTGTGCTTCACTCATATAAATATTTTTGTAATAATATGGTGGGTATAGAGTTTTGATTAGATATACTAGAAAGATCTACCTTTTATCCTTTACACAGAACATATGTTCTGATATAATGTAATAAAAGGATATTACGAGGAGTGATATTATGATAGAAAAAGTTATCAATTATTCACTTAAAAATCGTAGACCAATAGATATTATATATATGAAGGGTATGGAAATAACTCGGAGAAGAATAAAGGTTTACAAGATTGAAAAAGACCTTATTAAAGCTATTGATATTGATAAAGGTGTAATAAGAAGCTTTAAAAAAGAGTTTATATTGTCTGCTGCAAATACATCACATTTTAACCATAGTTACGTGAAGACTGAAATTAGTAAGCACAAAATTATTAATAATTTACAATAGTTTCAGTTAATAAGTTTTTTACCAATTTAGAAAACATATGAAAAATGGTTTGGAAAAGAGATTAAGCCTGAATCAAAGTTCTTGAAGTACGCTCTTTATGTGTTGTCAGCTTTAGTTTTTTACAGTACTTGTTATTTTTTTATATATAGATTTATTAGTTTATTGAAAAAAGAGGTGGCTTGTCATCTCTTTTCTAACTTTTTTGTACATTTCTACATATATGAATATCTAAGAACATAATAGTAAACAAATAGATATTAATTTAACAAGTAGAGGAGGTATTTAAATGAGGGAAAATACCAGCAATGAATTTGAGCATTGCACTGCCTTTTGCCCTTTATGTGGAACAGACTTATATTTTTTAGATGGCGAATGCTATTGTAAGAATAGTACTTGTAATTGGTCTTGTGGAGGATGTGCTAGATTCAAAGAATTAATATTTAATGACAAAGGAAAAGAGGAGTCTCATTAAGACACCTCTTTTCCTATATTGTTTATTCAACCATGATGTAACATCTGAAAGCTTTTGTTTTTATAGCTTAGAATTTACCAAATCCTCTACCTGTTCCACATGAACAGAATATAATTACTAGTAGTATGAAGAAAAACAAAAGTTCACTTCCGCTACTTTCACAGCCACCTTTCCAATTAGTTTCTACCATAATATAACCTCCTTATTATTTTAGTAATTAAAATTTACCAAACCCACAGCTAGGACCAGAGAAACAGAAACAGATAATTATGATGATGAAGATTAGCCATATAAATTCTCCTCCAAAGAATCCACATCCTTGTTTGCCAGTTGCTTCTGTCATAAGAAGACCTCCTTTATATTAAAATCAAACATTTTATTATGTTGTTAATACATTATATGTAATGTAGTTCTTTTGGTGAAAAAGAAGTAAATTTTTTTGAATAGTACATATATAATAGGGAAGAAATATTATAATGGGTATATATAATATAAAAAGCAATTGCATTTTCAGAATTAACAGAATATAATAGTATTATTTAATTTCATAAAGGGGTGATTAAAATGGGTAATGTAGCAGCTTTTTTTGATATAGACGGTACCATTTACAGAAACTCATTGATGATTCAACATTTTAAAAAGCTAATAAAATATGAGGTTATAGACCCATATATATGGCACAGTAGAGTGAAACACACTTATAATGAATGGGAAAAAAGATATGGAGACTTTGAAGATTATTTAGAGGAATTAGCAGACGTGTATGTCAAAGAATTAAAAGGAGTAAATAAATCCTATATTGAATTTATAGCAAGCCAAGTTATAAATCTCAATGGTGATAAGGTATACAAATACTCTAGAACAAGAATTGACTGGCATAAGAAGCAAGGACATAAGATTTTCTTTATATCGGGAAGCCCTGATTTTTTAGTATCTAAGATGGCAGAAAAATATGGTGTAACTGAATTTAGAGGAACGGTATACCAAGTAGACAAAAACAATAACTTTACAGGAGATATTTTTAAAATGTGGGATTCTGATAATAAGCAAAAGACTATAGATGAATTTGTTAATAAGTATGATGTAGACTTGTCAAATAGTTTTGCCTATGGAGATACACAAGGAGATTTATCTATGCTCAGAATGGTAGGAAATCCTATAGCAATTAATCCTAACAAAGAGCTATTTAATGCAATAAAGAATGACTCAGAACTTTCTAAAAAAACTACAATAATAGTAGAAAGAAAAGATATAGTATATAAACTAAACTCTGATACAGAAATAATAAAAGGACTATATGATTAAATAACTATCCAACAATTTAGTCAAAACACGTAAAGCTTAAGATTGAAGTCACTCAATAAATACAAATTAGCAAATGTTGACTTGACAAAAATTGATAATATGGTATATTATTAAATATTGATATTGTAGTATATTATTTAGACAATATAATATTTAAAAGCTATGACGAGGACAGTAGTAAAGGGAAGTAATATACAGAGAAATAATCATTGGTGAGAGATTATTATTAAGCCTTTTATGAATATCACCTTCGAGCTTAATGCTTGAAACAAAGTAAAGCATTACGTTTATATGCGTTAAACTGTAATGAGTGATAGGAAAGCTAAGCTATCCTATAATTTGGGTGGTAACACGGTAAACAATCGTCCCTAGGTATTTTTGACCTAGGGATTTTTTATGACCTAACCCGATTTTCTGAACGCTTTTATCAGAAAATCGATGGTAGGTCAAACGCAACGAGCACCAAATTTATGTGAGCGACAGCGAACAAATAAATTTGTGTTGCGAGACTGTGGAAAAT